>NZ_JBINJF010000039.1:0-26985 GCF_043951865.1 Halalkalibaculum sp. DA3122 | reverse complement strand
CGCCGCCAGCGACGAAGAGGTCTTTACAAAATCACGTCTCGAAATATTCCGTTTGCTGTTGTTCTGATCTTTTTGATTACTCATAATATCCGACTCATGGTTAAAGTTTACACTCCGCGATCCGTAACAGTCCCATCGGCGGGAGCGATATATTTATTTGAAAGAGGTCTTTGTAAAACCGTTCTTTTGTCCAATTTCTGCATTTTTGAACCTGGACAAAACTCCTGGTCTTTCAAAGCCCTCTTGGAAAGACACTGTCATTCCGGTTGTAAATTCAAATTTGGTTACCAACACACAGATATATTTATGTTAAGTATTTATTTTCAATTTGTTCTTGTTGTTCTTGGAAAATCTCAATTACAATAAACGACTGCGAACTAAGGTAACTGATCCAGGGTAACACGGGTAACACAGCAACCTGGATTTCGGCCCTTTCCCACAGAATGCAGATTATGCCGATCATGGAACGTTACTGTTTGAACCGCTATTCCGGGGAAATCTACAGTATCGTGACATCTGTCTTTATGGTAAAGCTGAAAGTTCATGGTTGAAATCGGCACTAGTTATAATCCTCAATTGCATCAATCCAGTACTGTTCCATCTCTTCCGGGGGCGGTGGGTCAGCCGGCCGGACTACCCGAAAGCCCACAAAGGGGGCATCCGTCAGCCACCAACGACTTTTAGGCAATTGCGGATCCCTGCGTTTCCACCGCTTGACCGAGTATTGCCGGCTGGCACATCGAAGTTCCGCGGCCTCCTGCGACCACCCGCCCCCGCGCAGCGATCGGGGATACAGCTGGTCCGGGAGAAAAAGCGGGTTTTCAGCACCTTCCTCAATTCGGTCGAAATAGTCTTCGTGATACTGGTCCATCGTCCACTCCGCCACGTTCCCGTGCATGTCGTAGAGTCCCAGTTCATTGGGCTTTTTCTCTCCCACATGGTGATACTGGCCGTCACTGTTGCCTTCGTACCAGCCGTATTCGTCCAGGGCCGTAACATCTTCACCAAAAGAATATGCCGTGTTACTCCCCGCGCGGCAGGCGTATTCCCATTCCGCTTCGGTGGGCAACCGGTAGAAGTGCCCGGTCTTTGCCGTCAGCCACTTGGTATACATAACAGCGGCGTAGTGGGTCATATTAATAGCGGGATATCTTTCGCGACCCATCCCGAAACTCATGTCCACATAAGGCGGGGTGGGAAGCGACACCGCATCCGCCTGCAGGGCAACGTCTCCCGAGGCCGGCAGCTGTCCCTTCAGGTCTTCGATCTCTTCTTTTACAAACAGATCATACTGATCCCATGTAATTTCGTGAATCCCCATCCAGAAGGAATCGACAGACACTTTTTTGGACGGCCCTTCATCCTCTTCACGCCCCGTCTCCTCCGGGGGACTGCCCATCACAAACGTGCCACCCGGGACCGGTGTCATCTGAATCGCCTGATCAGAGCCGGGTATCGGTTCGGTGTATGGCTCAAAATCTTCTGATACCGGCGGATTGCCGGCTTTTTCAGGATAGATGGTGGAAGCCACCAAAATAATTCCGAATACGAGGTACCACGCCCGAGGAAGGAACTGCTTCCGAAAAAAATTGTGAAATGTAGTCAAAATTATGTGTTGCTAGTGGATTGAGATGGTTACGATGGATATCCGTTTATCGATTTCCATACATTATAATTAAAGCAAGCTGTTAACGCCACAAGTAAAGAGCATGAAAGAGAACCGTTGTAATGGATTTTTTAGAAGAAGCCAACAAGACTGCGATCAACCGTCTGCTTCACGACCAAAAAATAAATATAAGAAGAAACACATATTAACCCGGATTTTCCACGAAATAGATTATCTGTTTACAGAAATATCCGGTCTTAAAATATAAGAGCAGCATTTAATTTCAACACGTTGTGAAGTTTTTCATGTGAACCTTAACATTCGGGGCGATAATTCATGTTTTCCGTCTTTAACGCGAACTACATGCTAAAAACAGGTGATTGCCATACATGCTAATTAACGAGCTCTTTTCGGGGATTCCCATTCCTGATTTCATATTAACTTAACATTTTCGTTAAATACCCGCACCCGAAAGTGCACGTTGGAATATCCTTCCTCAAAAAGTCTTTTGGCTTCATCTGATATTGACATACTGATCAGGCCATTTTTCCTTTAGCCCGCATTTCTCGCCAATATATTTGTTTTTCAGCAAGTCGAAGGGCAAATGGCCGTGCAGACGTACGTTGGTACGTTGAGCAGGTGATTTGTCCTTTAACGCAGCTAAAAGGCCCATTTCGCAGCCTGTTACAGGCTGTAATGATAATTTGGCAGAAAATTTTTTATAAACTTAAGTTATTGTCATCCATGAAGTTACATGATTTTATCCAAAATACTCGTGAGAAATCCGGGTTAGCGCGACTGAGGTAAAAAATATGGGGTAAAATTCTCTTTAGCTCTCCTCTATTTTTTATATTTTTACCAGCTCTCAAACTTGGTAACAGTTTTTAAATTGAATTCATGTCTGAAGAAAAAATTACGATAACCTTCCCCGACGGTTCCCAAAAAGAATACCGCAAAGGAATTACCGGCTACGAGGTCGCAGAATCTATTTCAAAAGGCCTGGCGCGCGAGGCTCTCAGCATTACGCTTGATGATGAAATTATGGACCTGGACCGGCCCATAGAGAAAGATGGAACCATTACGATTAATACATGGGATAGCGAAGACGGCAAATATACGTTTTGGCATTCTTCAGCCCACCTGCTGGCAGAAGCGATCCAGGAGCTGTATCCAGAGGCAAAATTTGGGATCGGTCCCCCGATCGAAAATGGCTTTTATTACGATATCGACTTTGGCGATCAGGCCGTGGGAAAAGATGATCTTGAAAAGATAGAGCAGAAGATTATTGAAAAGGCTCGTCAGAAATCGGAGTTTGAGCGGCAAAAAGTTTCGAAACAGGAAGCGCTCGAGTTTTACAGGAAAAAAGATAACGAATATAAAGTTGACCTGATCCAGGATCTTGAAGACGGAAATATCACCTTTTACACGCAGGGGGATTTTACGGACCTCTGCCGGGGGCCCCACATCCCGGATACGGGGCGGGTGAAAGCCGTTAAGCTCACCAATGTGGCCGGGGCTTACTGGCGCGGCGACGTGGACAGCAAGCAGCTGACACGGATCTACGGGATCTCTTTTCCAAAACAGAAACTGTTGAAGGAGTATGTCCACCAGATGGAGGAAGCCAAGCGCCGCGACCACCGCAAGCTCGGCAAGGAACTTGATCTATACATGATGGATTCGATGGTGGGCCAGGGCCTGCCGGTCTGGAAGCCCAAAGGCACCGTACTGCGAAGAACACTCGAAGAATTTCTGAAGGAGGAACTGCTAAAAAGAAATTACCAGGAGGTTATAACACCTCATATCGGGAATATTGAGCTGTACAAAACCTCGGGGCACTATCCCTACTACAAAGAGTCACAGTTTGCACCGATTAAAGTTGACGACGAGGAGTACCTGCTCAAGCCCATGAATTGTCCTCACCATCACCGGATCTATTCCTCCAAACTGCGATCATACAGGGATCTGCCGATCCGGCTCGCAGAGTTCGGTTCTGTTTACCGGTACGAGCAGTCCGGGGAGCTGAGCGGGCTTTCCCGGGTCAGGGGCTTCACCCAGGATGACGCACATATTTACTGTATGGAAGAGCAGTTGAAGGACGAACTGCTCAATGCCATCGATCTGACGCAGCTTGTATTCAAGACGTTTGAGATGCCGGTCAAAACCCGCCTGTCTTTCCGGGATCCCGAGGATACCGAAAAATATGCAGGCGATGTTTCCTCCTGGGACAAGGCTGAGCAACAGATCAGGGAAGTTGCCGATGACATGGGGCTGGACTACTTCATCGGTCGCGGAGAGGCCAGTTTTTACGGGCCCAAAATTGATTTTATAATCAAGGATGCCATCGGCCGCAAATGGCAGCTCGGAACGGTTCAGGTAGATTACGTTATGCCGGAGCGCTTCGATCTGACATATATCGGTTCTGACAATGAGAAGCACCGGCCCGTAATCATCCACCGTGCCCCCTTTGGCTCTATGGAGCGTTTCTGCAGTATCCTGATCGAACATTTTGCCGGTGATTTTCCCGTCTGGTTGTCACCGGTGCAGGTCAAAGTCATCCCGATCGCAGATGAGTTTAACGAATATGCCCGCCAATGCGCCTCTGAGCTGAAAAAAAATGATATCCGTGTTGAAGTTGATGAGCGGAGTGAGCAAATTGGCGGAAAAATACGGGATGCTGAAACGAGTAAGATCCCATACATGTTAATAGTAGGTGGAGATGAACAGAAAGAGGGAACGGTCTCCGTTCGCCGTCATAAAGAAGGCGATATCGGAACTTTTGATTTTTCTGAATTTATTTCTAATCTAAACGAGGAGATCGAGAACAAGGAAGTTCCTGATCATTCAAATTCAAACTAAAACCATATAGAGGTAATTATCGGAAGAAGTAGACGACCACGTCCGCGAAAAGATCCGGACAGACCAAATGTAAATGATGAAATACGTTCACGCAAAGTACGCGTAATACGGCCTGATGAAGAACATGAGGTGGTGGATATTGATCGTGCTCTTGAAATTGCGCGTTCTTATGACCTGGACCTTGTTGAGGTGGCTCCCAAAGCCAAACCGCCCGTCTGTAAAGTGATAGACTTCGGCAAGTTCATGTATGAGAAAAAGAAGAAGGAAAAAGAGGCCAAGAAAAAACAACACACGGTACAGGTCAAAGAGCTGCGCTTCCGGCCCAATACTGATGATCACGATCTCGAATTCAAAACGCGACATGCTCGTGGTTTCCTCGAAGATGGTGACAAGGTAAAGGCGACTGTCCAATTCAGGGGTCGTGACATGCTATACACCGAACGGGGCGAAGAGCTGCTGTTGGATTTGGCAGAAGAGCTGAGCGATGTGGGTGAGATTGAATCAAAACCCACGATGGAGGGCCGTCGCATGATTATGATGCTCTCTCCCACTTCTAAAGGATAGCTCCTGCCAACCAGCAATGGGGGCTTCGGCCACTTCTCTGGGTGATAATTAAAGGAAGTTCCAAATATTCCTTTAATCAATTGCCGATAATGCTTATCTTCGAACTCTTTTTGAATCAAAGATAAACAGGTGAATACTATGCCTAAGATGAAAACCAACAGCGGAGCCAAAAAGCGCTTCAAAATTACCGGTACCGGCAAAGTGAAGCGAAAGAAGGCAGGAAAACGACATATCCTCACCAAAAAGACGAGTAAGAGAAAGCGGAATCTTGGCAAACCGACCCTGGTCGACGACACGCAGGTGAAAAATGTCAAGAAAATGCTTCCGTACAAATAATCTTAACACTAACTTTTAACACATAAATCAGATAAAATGCCACGATCAAGAAACAAGGTGGCTTCCCGTCGCCGTCGCCGAAAGATTCTCAAGCAGGCGAAAGGTTACTGGGGCAAGCGAAAAAATGTGTATAAGTTTGCGAAGAATGCGGTAGAAAAAGGGATGCTCTACCAGTATCGCGACCGCAAGGTTCGTAAACGGGAATTCCGAAAACTCTGGATTACACGCATCAATGCAGCTGCCCGCCAAAACGGTACAACCTATTCCAGGCTGATGGGAGCCCTGAAGAAGAAAGACATTGAAATCAATCGCAAAGTATTGGCCGATCTGGCCGTGCGTGATCCGGAAACGTTCTCCGCTATTGTTGAAAAAGCAGCGGCATAAACGGTTCACTCTTTGATGTCAAGCCGGCAGATCTTATTACAACAGATAAGATTTGTCGGTTTTTTTATTATTGGTACCATATTTAGCCGTATTCGGCAATACGACAGGACATGGGAGGTATTACCTGGAGGGGCCGATCTCATTATTCTGAGCTCACCGTAGAACTCCTTATATTCGGGTGATCAGGATAAGATAAAAAGAAGCCCTGTTTATATTAGCAGGATCGGTTTTCAGGTATTGGTACTTCTGGCGGCGATTCTTCCAATTTTCACAGTTGTTGCTACACGCATATTGCACACTTGACAGATAAAAAAATGTGATGCTCGATTACATAGAAACGATAAAACAAGAAGCTGAAGAATTTTCAATTGCAAACGAGGAGGAGCTGGAGGCGTTCCGGCTCGAGTTTCTTTCCCGGAAAGGCAAAGTGCAGGAGATGTTCTCCCGTATGGGGGAAGTGCCCGACGATGAAAAAGCCAGGGTGGGCAAAGCGATGAACGAAGTAAAAACCCTGGCTCAGAACAAGTTTGAGGAAAGCAAAGAACGCCTTAAGCGGGAAGAGGCACGGCAGGTATCGGCCACTGACGATGTAACCCTTCCGGCACCTCCCCAGACAGTGGGCTCCTACCATCCCCTCACCCAGACGCTCAACGAAATGAAGGAGATTTTCTACCGGCTGGGTTTTTCCATTGCTGACGGACCGGAGATTGAAGACGACTTCCACAATTTTACGGCCCTCAACTTCCCCCCGAACCACCCGGCCCGTGATGAACAGGATACCTTTTTCATTCGTAAACACGACGATCCCGACCGGGACGACCTTGTTTTGCGAACCCACACCTCTCCTATTCAAATCCGGGAGATGCAAAAAAGAAAACCGCCTATACGCATTATTGCACCCGGCAAAGTGTACCGAAATGAGGCTGTAAGTCCCAAGTCGTATTTCCTGTTTCACCAGGTGGAAGCGCTATACGTGGATACCAACGTAAGTGTGGCGGAACTAAAAGAAACGCTCATCAGCTTTGCCAAGTTAATGTTTGGCAGCGATGTGAAATACCGGTTGCGCCCCGGATTTTTCCCGTTTACCGAACCCAGCCTGGAGATGGATATCTGGTGGGAGACCAATGGAGAGGGAAAATGGCTGGAAATTCTCGGCTCCGGCATGGTCGATCCCAACGTTTTTAAATCTGTCGGCATTGACCCCGAAAAATATACGGGCTTTGCGTGGGGAATGGGAGTCGATCGGATCGCCATGCTCCGGCACGGTATTGACGATATTCGCACGTTTTATGAAAATGATGTTCGCTTTTTATCACAATTTGATTAATTCTGCAGGAACGCAGGTGGCGCGAGCGAAAAGTACCTTCTGAATTCCTGCGAGGAGCTGCCTCCATCACGCGCGCTCCATCTGGGTTCCTGCCAAAAATTATTGATCTCAGCACATGAAAATTTCTTACAACTGGCTACATGAATTTATAGATCTGGATCTTACCCCGGAAGAAACCGCAGAAAAACTGACCCTGATCGGCCTCGAGGTGGACACACTGGAACCGGTTGGAAGCAAGCTGGACGGGGTCGTGGTTGGAGAGGTGCTGGAGGTGCAGGAACATCCCAATGCCGACCGGCTGCAGCTCTGCCTCGTAAATTTGGGAGATCGGCAGGTTCAGATTGTTTGCGGGGCTGACAATGTTACCGAAAATCAGAAAGTGCCTGTCGCTACCGTCGGCACAACACTGCCCGTAACCCTGGACAACGGAGAGCCGCTGACTATCCGAAAAGCTGAACTGCGCGGCGAAAAATCCGAAGGGATGATCTGCTCCGAAAGTGAACTGGGCATCAGTGACGATCATTCCGGCATCATGGTGCTTAACAACGGTGCCCGCCCGGGTGAGCCGATCGGCTCTGCCATTGACCTCTATGAGGATACCGTCATCGATATCGAAATTTCTCCCAATCGGCCGGATGCAACTTGCCACCTGGGGGTTGCCCGGGACCTGGCGGCCGCCCTCGACCTGGAACTTGAAAAACCGTTTACCGAAACGTTCGATCCCCCTGCCCCGATTGATAACGAAATTGAGATCGAGATCGAAAATGAAGACAAATGCCATCGCTACACCGGTAAAATGGTCAAGGGCGTTACCATAGCAGACTCACCGGCATGGATTCAAAACAGGCTCAAGGCGCTCGGTGTACGTCCTGTAAATAATGTCGTGGATATCACGAACTATGTGCTGCTCGAACTCGGGCAGCCCCTCCACGCTTTTGATTATGCTACAATCCGTGGAAAAAAGATCGTGGTCAGGGATTTTGACGAAGAGATCGAATTTGAAACCCTGGATCACGTAAAACGCACTTGTCCGGCCGGAACGCTGTTTATCTGCGACGGAGAGGGTCCGGTGGCTATAGCAGGCGTCATGGGCGGGGTCGATTCGGAAGTGGATGAGGAAACCACCGATATTTTAATCGAAAGTGCCTATTTTGATCCCGGTACCATCCGCAAAACTGCAAAAGAGCAGAACCTTCAGACCGATGCCTCCTACCGTTTCGAACGGGGCATAGATCCACAGTTGCAACGCATTGCTGCCGAACGCTGCGCGGCACTCATTGCCGAGGTGGCCGGCGGAACAGTGGTAGCGGGATGCACCGATATTCACCCGGTCAAAACGGAGCCTCGCGAAATCTCACTGCGCCTGAGCTACGTCAACCGTCTGCTGGGTACCGATTTAGAACGGGAACAGGTGAATACATTCCTGGAGGCCCTGGAGCTCAAACTAGTGGACCAGCAGCAGGAAACTCTCAAGTACAAGGTGCCGACGTTTCGTCCAGACCTGGAGCGCGAAGTGGACCTGGTTGAAGAGGTGGGCCGCCTGTTTGATTACAACAACATACCGGCTCCCACGCATGCCAAGTTCATTACCCCGGAACCGATCAGCAGCCATGAAAAACTGATGGTTCGCATCCGAGATACGGTTAAAAGCCTGCGTTTTAAAGAGATCTACAGCAACTCGCTGATGCCGGAAGAGGATGCCTCCTACCTTGGTGATCTCGAGCGGATGATCAAAACGCTGAACCCGATCTCCAGGGAGATGACAACGCTCCGCCCCTCCCTTCTTTACGGTTTTCTGAAGGCAGTGGCGTACAACTTCAACCGGAAAAATTCCAGCGTCCGATTCTTTGAGGTCGGCAACACGTTCAATGAAGCCGACAAGGGAACCTACTACGACGGGATAAAGGAAGAAACCAACCTGCTCATGGGTATTGCCGGACTCAAAACGATTGAGTACTGGAACAGCGAACCCCAGGCTTACGATATTTTTGACCTCAAGGCAGAGGTAACCGCCTTTCTCCGGCAGCTCGGACTGCACGAGCACACCCACACCCACCAGCGGGATGAACGGCTGGTGTACACCGTCAATGAGACCGAGATCGGTTCCCTTTACGAGGTCGATAAAAACATGCTTGCAAACCTGGAGATAGAACAACCCGCCTTTGCCGCCGAGTTTTCCATTACCCGAATTGAGCATCAGCTGGAGAACCTGCCTCCCGCAACATACGAACCGGTATCAAAATATCCCTCGTTTGAGTTCGACCTGGCGGTGGTCGTAAACGCTGGCGTACCCGCCGGAGATATGATAACCACCATACGGGAGACAGCCGGGAATTCACTTGAAACCATCGATATCTTTGACGTTTTCGAGGGCGAATCGATCGGCGAATCGAACAAAAGTATTGCCTTCCGGCTGTCATTCCTTGACAAGAATAAGACGTTGACTATCAATGATATAGAGCCTATTATTGATGAAGTATTGACCGTACTGGAGAAACAGTACTCCGCTAAATTAAGAGCATAACTTCGGTAGATGTGCTGACAAACGACAGCCCATATCATCAAAAATTCCATCAGCTCCTTGATCAGATTCGCGGGGAGGTGGAGCATCTGCAAGATCAGATTGCTGAGCTGGAGCAGGAAAACCAGCGGCTTCGCGAAAAGATCGAGGAGATACAGGAGGGACAAACCGATATCTTTTCCGCCATGGCCGAGAGCGAACGGCTGGCCCTGCGTCACCAGGTACTGGGTCTTATCTCGAAAATTGATGATCATCTCGAGGAGCAACAGCAATGAAATCGATCAAAATAAACGTACTTGGCAAGCAATATCCCATCAAGGTTGAGGAGTCTGAAGAGGAAACCATGCGCAGGATAGCCCAGTATGTGGATGACCGGTTCATGCAGTACAAGAAAGAGTTAAAAAAACAGCCGGAAAGCACCGTTATGGTACTGGCTGCTCTCAGCCTGGCAGAGGAAATTTTTGAAGAGCGGCGTCGAAACCGTGAGCTCAATCAGCAAGAGGACAAGCTGATGCAGGATGTCAACCAATCGCTTGAAGAATTTATCGAAGAGATCACTTCAAACCGGGAACAGTGACCTGTTTTTTACCATTCGCAATCCCATTTAAACACTGCCGGCCCTTCGCTGCACAATGAAACGGTATCGAACAGACTTCATACCTGGTACCGATCCTTGTGGCCGGATGCTGTTCATTAGTTCTTTTACCGCAACATGATACTTTGCCCAGCCATCAGCACGATGTAGCAACACGCCGGGCAGACTCGGTTTTTCCATTCTGAATACCACTTTATATTCCTTACCTTTGTGCTTCTTATTTACTGATTTACTGAACCGCCAACGGAACCGGCTCCCTATTTGCACTTAGCCGGAGATGAGCCAGAATCATGAGCAAACAACTGAAAATTCTTTTTATAGGAGATATCGTAGGTGAACCCGGGCTTAGCCTTCTCCAAACGTTTCTACCCGGATTAATCGACAAGTATGAAGCCGACTTTGTGATTGCAAACGGTGAAAACTCCCACGAGGGACACGGAATTAATCGCTCAATCATCCGGAACCTGCACGACCTGGGCGTTCACGTGATTACAGGGGGCAACCACTCCTTTGCCAAGTGGAAAGTGTTTTCCTATATGAAAAAAAATCATGAGATACTGCGCCCCCTGAATTATCCGAAAGGAAACCCCGGTTATGGATACGGTATATACGATATTCCGGGCTTTGACCATAAAATCGGCGTGTTAAACCTGCAGGGTCGCACCTTTATGAAGGCGATCGACGATCCTTTTTCGACTGCTGACTGGGCGATCGATCGCATACGGGAGGAAACCGACACCATTTTTATCGACTTTCACGCCGAAGCCACCGCCGAAAAGCTGGCCCTGGCCTGGCACCTGGACGGGAAGGCCAGCGTGTTTGTTGGCACACACACCCACGTTCCGACCAATGACGCCCGTATCTTCCCGGATGGAATGGGATATATCAGTGACGCCGGCATGACCGGTTCTTTTGACTCTGTGCTGGGTATGGACAAAAATGTGTCGATGAAGCGGTTTATGCTCGGCACTCACCAGCGTTATCAGATAGCGAATGGCAATAATCACGTTTGTGCGGTGTATTGCGTGGTGGATCTTGAATCGAACCAGTGTCTCCATATCGAATCTCTTGTTTATCCGTCCTTCAGGAACAGCAAGCTTGAGGAGTGAACTTTATGCCTGTCAAATCCCCCATTTTAACCGGAACCGATATTCTCAAGACCTATCCCGCTAAAACCGGTGAAGGAGCCCTCACCGTACTTGACCACTGCTCAATAACGATCAATTCCGGGGATATTGTTTCGGTGGTTGGTCCCAGCGGCAGCGGTAAAAGCACGTTATTGCACGTACTCGGGGGATTGGACCGCCCCGACTCCGGGGAGGTCGCCTGGAAATCCAACTCCATTTACAACCTGACTGCGGAAGAGCTGGCCGATTTCAGAAACCGCGAACTTGGGTTTGTTTTCCAGTTCCATCATCTGCTGCCTGAATTTTCTGCCCTGGAAAATGTACTCATGCCTGCCCTGATCGCCGGTAGAAGCCTTGAGGCCTCCGAGGAGCGGGCGATGGAACTGCTTAGCCGCTTCGGAATTCCGGATCGTGCCGAACACCGTCCGACCGAATTATCGGGTGGAGAGCAGCAACGGGTATCAATGGCCCGGGCCCTCATGAATAACCCATCCCTGATCCTGGCTGACGAACCCACGGGCAACCTGGATGACGCCAATACCCGCATTGTACTGGATTACCTGTTTCAGCTGCGTGAAGAAGATGGGGTCAGCATTCTTCTTATTACTCATGAAAAAGATATCGCCGGGCGCTGTGATTTGACCTACGAACTAAATAAAGGCAGGCTGAATCCGTTTAACTAAAGATCGTTCTGGTATTTCACCACCAAATTCATGAAACCCTATCTGTAAAGGCCGGTTTTACAGTGGTTCAATTTATCCCTGAACTATCGTTCATTTTTGATTTTGGGAAGTGCCAAAACAATACTAATTTTGACCACTTAAAATTTCAGCATAACATTGATATAAGAAGATTACAATGGCTAAACGAAAAATGACCCAGGAAGAACTCGAATCAGATCCCCTGGTTCAGTCTGTTGAAAGGGTCCAGAGTTTGTATGTTCAATATAAGAGCGAAATAATAGGCGGTGCTATTGCTCTGTTTCTAATCATCGCAGGTGGAATAGGGTATTATTATTACTCACAATCCCAGGAACGGCAGGCCCAGCAGTTAATGGGACCCGCAGAAACGGCTTTCCTGCAATCTGACTATCAAACCGCCCTGAATGGGTCTGACGAGGATTTTACTGTTGGTTTTGAGCAGATCATTAATAATTACGGCGGCACTGATGCCGGTAATCTTGCCCGCTATTATGCCGCTGTTTGCGAATATAACCTTGGCAATACCGAGCGTGCACTCAGTTACATGGAAGATTATGAGGTGCCGGAAGGTATTCTTGGGGTTGGTCCCCTCTCCTTTATGGGCGTATTATATACCGACTTGGGTCAGCATGCACAGGCTGCACAAACCTATCTCAGGGCAGCCGAGTGGGATGAAAACGATGCAACAACACCCTACAACTACCTGGAAGCGGCCAGTGCATTTTATGATGCCGGAGATACTGCCCAGGCCCGGGAATACGCCAGCATCGTGGTGCGGGATTATCCCGGCAGCGAGCAGGTACCCGAAGCGGAACGCCTTCTTGGAATGATTGCCGCGGCCTCAGAGTAGTAATAAATTTGGGTTTGTTTTTTGAAAAGCTCCCGCCTTTCCTGCGGGAGCTTTGCTTTATTACGGGATTCCTCTACAATATTTAATAGGAACCTTTACAGAACCTGCTGTTTTGTTGGGAGGTAGTTGTACTACCGGCCTTGGTGACCTTTTAACGGGAGTACAACTTCCTCTGAACAGGAATTGAGGGTTGTGCAAAGCCCTCTAATATTTAACGTCAGTCCGGGAAAGAAATAATGTTCATACTGTTTATATTGTCCTGGGACACCGTTGGTGGTACACTCCTGATTTTACATTTGTCATTACCAAACGGGACTTTTTGATTGAGGACGACTAAATAAAAAAATCCGCCTGTTCTGGCAGGCGGATTTTCCAATATTGCAGGTTTTGTTATCTGAAATTAAGCGGGCGGGGTATAATCTACGTCAACCCACTCCCCTTTTTTACCACTCTCAATAACCTTGTGGATAAAATCCACACCGCGGGCTCCATCCTGAACCGTGGGGAAATCCAGGTCAAATTCGCCAGGTTCCTCTCCACTCAAACGGGCTTCCAGGGTATTGGCAAAATTCAGGTATATATTGGCGAACGCTTCAATAAAACCCTCCGGATGTCCGGGAGGAATGCGCGTATTGTGCCGCGCTACATCCGACAGGTACTCATTGCCCCGTTTGTAGGTCTCTTCCGGTCCGCCGGGATGAAGCAGATGCAGATAATTCGGATCCTCCTGCTTCCACTCTATGGCGGCATCAGTACCGTAAGCGCGAATTCGCAGGCTGTTCTCTTCTCCAACCGATACCTGGGAACAGTACAAGATTCCCCGGGCTCCCCCTTTGTAATGGACCAACACATTGGCATCGTCTTCCAGTTCTCGACCTTCAACAAATGTATTAATGTCTGCAATAAGAGATTCAATCTGAAGGCCGGTAATATACTCCACGAGGTTTTCTGCATGAGAACCGATATCCCCGACCGCTGATGAAACGCCGGCCTTCTTGGGATCCGTTCTCCAGTTTGCCTGTTTATTGTCTACCGGCTGGGCCAGCCACCCCTGTGGATATTCCACGACAATCTTGCGTATCTCCCCGAGCTTGCCATCTTTTACCAACTGGCGGGCTTCTTTAACCATCGGGTAGCCGGTATAATTATGAGTTAATGCAAACACCGTATCATGTTCATCCACCAGCCGGCACAACTCTTCGGCTTCTTCAACCGTTTTGGTCATCGGCTTGTCACATACCACGTGAAACCCCGCCTCGATAAATGTTTTGGCAACGGGATGATGCAAGAAATTCGGGGTGACGATAGATACAAAATCGATACGTTCTCCCTCGGGAAGCTGGCTCTCTTTCTCGACCATCTCTTCGTACGAATCGTAAATCCGTGAAGGATCCAGGTTCAACTCCCGCCCTTTCTGTTTTGATTTTTCCGCAGATGAAGAAAAGGCACCTGCTACAAGTTCAATTCTTCCATCCAGCGCGGCTGCCATCCGGTGTACTTCTCCGATGAAGGCACCCGGACCGCCTCCAACCATACCATATTTCAGTTTTCTGTCTAGTGTCATTGTATCCTCTTTTTTTACTTTCGTTGAGAGGCGCAAATACCCAAAAACAACCGTGAAATGCAAGCCATCTTCCCCTTATTTATATCCTCTTACACAAATTTTCCCAAGCTTGTGCAATAAATTTGCAAAATTAATTCAGCTCATCTATGTTAGGGTTTAATTGAACACATTGGACTAGCTTTTCTAAGAACTATATCAGCTTATGCATATCTCAAATCAAGTCAACCAATATGATGCAATCGTAGTCGGTTCCGGGATTTCCGGGGGATGGGCTGCAAAAGAATTAACTGAGAAAGGCCTTCAAACCCTCGTACTTGAACGAGGTAGAAATGTAGAGCACGGGAAGGATTACATTACGGAACACAAGGCTCCCTGGGAGATGGAGTTCAGGGGACGGGGAAATCGCAAATACCTGGAGAAGGAAAAACCGCGACAGCTCCGCTCGGATGTGATCAACGAATACAACGAGCACTTTTTTGTTAATGACAATACCCATCCCTACGAAGTTGACGATGAGGAGAATCCCTTTTTATGGGTCCGTGGTTATCACGTCGGCGGGCGCTCCCTGACGTGGGGCCGGCAATCCTACCGATGGAGTCCAATGGATTTCCAGGCCAATGCTGAAGAGGGTATCGCTGTTGAATGGCCCATCACCTACGAAGAGATAGCCCCGTGGTACGATTATGTTGAACAATTCGCGGGAATCAGCGGGCAAAAAGAGGGGCTGCCTCAGCTGCCGGACGGGCAGTTTTTGCCCCCGATGGCACTCAACTGCGTGGAGCAGGAGGTTAAAACAGCGATAGAGGAAACGTTCCCGGAACGCACTCTTACCATCGGGCGGGCCGCCGTATTAACGGAAGCCCATAACGGGCGCGGAGCCTGCCACTACTGCGGACCTTGTTCCCGGGGATGTTCCGTGGGAGCCTATTTCTCCTCCCAAAGCAGTACCCTGCCGGCAGCCCGCGCCACAGGTAACATGACGCTTCGCCCAAACAGTATCGTTCACAGCGTCATATATGACAAGGAAACCGGCAAAGCCACCGGGGTTCGCGTTATTGACCGTGAATCGAAAGAAAGTATGGAATTTTTTGCTGACGTCATTTTTCTCAACGCTTCTGCACTTGGTTCTACCCAGATCCTGCTTAACTCCAAATCCGAGGTATTCCCGGAAGGCATGGGAAATTCAAGCGGAGTTCTGGGCCACTACCTTATGGACCATCACTTCCGTGTGGGCGCCAGCGGCACCTACGAGGGGCACCTCGACACCTATACATTTGGGAACCGGCCCAACGGCTTTTATATCCCCCGGTTTCGAAATATCAGCCCGGAAACAGATCATCCCGACTTTATCCGGGGATACGGATTTCAGGGGCGGGCCGGCCGGCCAAGCTGGGGTCGCGGTGTTGACATGGATGGATTTGGAAGCGAACTCAAGCAAAAACTAAGGGATCCCGGTCCCTGGCAGGTGGGGATGACCGCCTTCGGAGAAATCCTTCCCGACTATGACAACTACGTGGAGCTGGATGAGGAAAAGACAGACGAGTGGGGTATTCCGCTTCTTCGCATAAAAGCCTCAATCGGAGAAAATGAACGCAACATGCGCAAAGACATGGCAGAAACAGCTGCAGAAATGCTTGAGGCGGCCGGGGCAACCGACGTATCGTCTTATGAAAGCGAATACCTTTTTGGAGAGGGAATCCATGAAATGGGTACGGCCCGCATGGGCAATGACCCAGAGACCTCGGTACTCAATGGACACAATCAGCTGCACGAGGTACCCAACGTATTTGTAACCGACGGGGCGTGTATGACCTCTGCCGCGTGCCAAAATCCGTCACTGACCTATATGGCGTTGACAGCCCGGGCTGTTGACTATGCCGTTGACCAGCTGAATAAAAATAATCTTTAACTACCAGTCGTGGGTCTCGATTTTGATTCGTCAGCCTATCCACCATGAAGCTGAAGGTCAACGATGGACCCAACACCCACGACCCAAGATCCAAAGACCATCATTATGAATCGACGTGACGCCTTAAAACAAATTGCCCTGCTGAGTGGAGGAGCTCTTTCCATGTCCACCATTACGGCCGTAATGAGCGGCTGTAGCGCGGAAACCGGCACCGCAGGGTACACCCCTCAAACCTTGTCTTCTCACCAGGATGAGCTGGTCACAGCGATTTCCGAGCTTATTATCCCGGCAACGGATACGCCCGGAGCAAAGGCGGCAAATGTGAACCAATTTATTGACAAGATGCTCACCGACTGGAATTATGAAAATGAACGCGAACACTTTTTGGCGGGTCTCGATGGTATAGATCAAACAAGCCGGGAGTTACACGGTAGTGAGTTCCTGGAATTAACGGAAGAGCAGCAAATTTCTGTATTGCAGCAGAAAGAACAAGAGGCCAAAAACGACTCCATGCCGGACACGGATCTCAAACCGTTTTTTGCGATGATGAAGGAGTATACGCTGGTCGGGTATTACACCTCTGAAATCGGGGCCACACAGGAACTTGAATGGAACCACGTAGCTGGCCGTTATGACGGCTGCTATCCTTATAACGAGGTGGGCCGAGCCTGGTCTTCTTGATTTGAAGAATGAATAATTTCTTTACCTCTACATCGGGATTTTTCGACAACTCTTTCCTTTAAAGGGTTTTCAGATCCGTCGTTTTGGATAACATCGGCATGTTCGCGGATTTGAACCCTCATCACATTTATGGAAGTATAAACGGCGGTTCCAAATCCGGACAGGGAGATTGGCCTTGACCGAAATCCCTGGTTTCGCAAAGCTCTCTTTAACAGCCCGCACTCATTCAATAATCCTCAATCCAGCACCTTGATCTTGATATTGCGGAAATCGACCCTGTTGCCGTGATCCTGCAGTCCGATATACCCTTCGTGGGCAGCTCCAAACTCAGGATGGGGAGCAAATTTACTTTGCTGGAGCATCTCATACCATTCATCTGTCCAGCGCTCATATTCAACGACTTTTTCCCCGTTCATCCAGTGTTCCACATGCGCGCCATTGCCGGTGACCTCAATTGTAATTTGATTCCACTCTCCAAAAGGATTGGCATTTTGTGGTTCTGCAGGTATTAGGTCGTACAGGGAGGTTGCCTTCCGGTTTCCATCTTTTCCTCGCTCCGCATCAGGATGGTTGTCGTTGTCAAGGATCTGGATTTCCGGGGCGGACCAGTAGATCGCTTCTTCCGGTTGTTCAACGGCTGCATAAAAAATACCCCCGTTGGCTCCTTTGGCGACTCTCCACTCCAGCTTCAGGATGTAATCTTCGTAAACCTGCGTTGTAATGATGTCACCCCCACCACCACCTTCTATAACAGAGAGCATCCCGTTTTCAACAATCCATCCCTCTTCGGGAAATTGCTCTTTATTATACCCACGCCAGCCTTCGGTGGTTTCCCCGTCAAACAGCAGCTCCCATCCCTCCTGCTTTTCCTGGGTTGTCAATGTGTTATGCTGCTGGGAATAGGCAGTTGAAAAACCTAATGCCAAGCAAACAGTTGTGAGGATAAATAATTTAAAATCCATAAGAAACGTATACATGTATTAATTTTAAAAACGTGTGAATTTCTATTTCCTGCAGGAAGAACCGTCAACTCTTGTTGGGCTCAATTCCGATATGCTCGTGCACCTCTTCGGGACATCCCTGCCAGTCGTTGGGCTGGTTCCCTATATAGCCGATATCCTCTATACCGATCTTGCTGGACCAGAATCCCGAGGCTACCAGGTCCCTGAACTGGTTGAAAAAAGCGACTCCATGCTCCATCTCTGGAGCAGCAATATCGGGGTACGCAATTTGATCGAGCATAGTCGTTTTTTCTTCTTCACTGCAGTCAATAAAGGGCTTATCAAACTGTTTCTGGCACTGCACGTCCAGCCACCGGAGCCCCCCCCGTATAGGCGTCTGGTACTGCGGGCGATCCAGCATCATAAAGTCAATAAATTCGGGTACGCCGGCTTCCTCGGCATTTCCGGAGCGTTCGTCCGCCGGAATCACCATGTTGGCCAGCTGGCGTACAGTCTCAAATTCATGATCGTTAAAAAACCGGGTTTCCCACTTTTCAATATCCTCGGCGGTTACGTGAGACCAGAATTTTTCTTCCGGGCTGCTCTTTGAAGGCGGTGTCTGGCAACCGGTCATCACAAAGCTGCCGGCCAGGGTTCCGAGCGAAAGAGTTTTTAAGGCTTCTCGTCTGTCCATTATACTAATCGTGAGTTGTGAGTCTTGAGTCGTGAGTGACAAGTCCCAAGCTTTTAAAAACAAAACTCATGACTCAAGACTCACGACCTGTGACTGTCAGTTAAAGATTTCCTTTGTTCATCTGGTCGGCGATGTAGTTGGAGGTACGCATCGACAGGGCCAGTAGCGTCCAGGTGGTATTTTTGTGCGGCTGGGATACGAACGGACCTCCATCGGCGACAAACAGGTTGTCCACGTCGTGGGCCTGGCAGTATTTGTTCAATACCGACGTTGAGGGATCATCCCCCATCCGGGTTGTGCCCACCTCATGGATAATCTCACCGGGTGTGGAGATACCGTATCCCTCCTCTTTGCCGGGCATGTCCCACAGCGGCTGCCCGCCCATCTCGTCGATGATCTGGCGGAAGGTATGCTGCATATGGCGCACCTGGTTGTATTCCTGCTCGCTCCAGGTATAATTAAATCTGAGTGTGGGAATTCCCCACTCATCAACAGAATTGGGATCAATTTCGCAGTAATTGTCTTCATAGCCGATACTCTCTCCACGGCCGGATAATCCAACGATCGAACCATAGTAGCGACGGTAATCATCCTTCAGTTGTTTTCCATATCCCCCGCCCCCTTTGGGACGGTCCTGGTAGAGGTCGCTGTAGTTCTGAATTCCTCCCATAAAGCCGTAACTGGGCATTCCGCGCCCGCCCCACAGCTCCACGTGGTAGCCACGGGCAAAATCCAGCTTGCTGTTATCTTCCCACCACGGGATATAGAGATGCATTCCACCGGTTCCGTCCTCATTGTGGGCCGGGGTATCCATTAGCTGTGGGATAAGTCCGGCCACGGAGGTACCGGTGGTATCCATCAGGTATTTTCCAACTTTGCCACTGGTGTTGGCCAGTCCGTCGGGAAATTCGCTCGATTTGGAATTGAGCAGCAGCCGGGCCGACTCGCAGGCACTGGCGGCCAGCACCACGATGCGCGCCCGCACCTTGTACTCCCGCCCGTCTTCCTTGTTGACATAGGAGACTCCCGTTGCTTTTCCGTCGCGGTGGGTCACCTCCCGGGCCATTGCCCCGGTCCGGATTTCCAGGTTCCCCGTCTCAAGGGCCGGCGGAAGCAGCACAGAGGGACTGGAAAAGTTGGAGTGGGTTGAGCAGCTTCGGTTGCACTGCCCGCAATAGTGACAGGCCGCACGACCGTTTTTGGGTTCGGTCAAAATTGAAAGACGCGAGGGGATGCAGGGGATCCCCATGTCGTCACAGGCGTCCTTGATCAGGTACTCGTAACAACGCGGCTCCGGTGGGGGCTGGAAGATGCCACCCGGCTCATTGGGGATCCCCTCATTAGTACCGAAAACCCCGATCAGCCGGTCGATACGATCATAATACGGTTCCAGCTCCTCGTAGGAAATCGGCCAGTCATCCCCCATCCCGTCAATGCTTCGAACGCGGAAGTCGTCAGGTCCAAACCGAAGAGAAATACGTCCCCAGTGGTTGGTCCGCCCCCCCAGCATCCGCCCGCGAAACCAGTCAAATTCCGTGTCTTCAGTGCTGCTGTAAGGCTCTCCCGGGATGTCCCAGCCGCCAAAACAGGCATCAAACTCCCCGAACGGCTGCCGGCGGGTGCTGGCACCCCTGCGGGGCGATTCATAGGGCCAGGTAAACATCGCAAACTCCTCCGAATCAAACCATTCACCGGCTTCCAGCATCACCACATCCGCTCCGGCCTTGGTGAGTTCATGGGCGGCCATTCCGCCACCTGCACCGGACCCGATTATACATACATCGTACTGCTTTGGACTTTCTTTTATCTGCATAATATTTACTGCCTTTTAGAACAGACCCATCCACTGAAATTCCATTTTACCTGGAATTCTGTTTATGCTGCAACAGGTCTAATTTTGGTTCAATTTTATTTTATGCGAGATCAGCTATCAGCCGACCATTTCAAGTAATTTTTTGGTCGCCTTTATCCCTTCGTACTCGCTCAGTTCGCTGCCTTCGTATTCAATCCCCACATATCCCGTGTAGCCGGCATCTTTTACAATTGAGATCAGTTTTTCGAAATCGATATTTTTCTCATATCCATTGGAATCGAAGCTGTAGCTTTTGGCACTCACCCCTTTGGCATACGGCATCAGCATACGAGTTCCCTTGTACCGGTCATATGATTCGTTTTCCGAGATGTTGAAGTTCCCAAAATCAGGAAGAGTTCCGCAACGAGGGTGATCTACCTGTTTTATGACGCCCACCAGCCATTCGGCATTGCTGGAAAGTCCCCCGTGGTTCTCAACAATTACGTTAATATCGTGTTGATCGGCAAATTCAGTCAAACTGCGAAGCCCATCCGCCGCAAGGTTCATCTGTTCATCCCAGCTACCACGGCTTTGGGCATTGACACGGATAGAGTGGCATCCCAGGTACTTGGCCGCTGTGACCCACTTGTGATGGTTTTCGACAGCTTGTTGACGTTCCCCTTCATCCGGATCGCCAAGGGCTCCTTCCCCGTCACACATTATGAGCACACTCCGAACGCCGTTATCGTCAGCGCGCTGCTTCATCTCCTTCAGGTACGACTGATCATTTGCCTTGTCGATAAAGAATTGATTCACGTACTCAACAGCACTGATTCCAAACTCATTTTTGGCTGTTCCAGCAAAATCAAGGTTATCAAGATCGCCGCCAAACAGTGCCCTGTGGAGCGACCACTGGGCCAGAGAAATATCAAAAAAGGTATCACTCGCTGACTTGGAAAAAAGGCTGCCGGCCGGCAAGCTGGTTAGTGCAGCTGATCCCAACATCGCCTTCCCGACCGTCTTTAAAAACGTTCTTCTATCCTGGTTCATCAATATTCCTATGTTAAATTAATAATTTTCCTTCTGATCCGTCTTAATGTGTAGACTAGTTTGCAAAAAATCCAGTGTGTTTGTGCAAATATCTTTAAAAGTGATTAAATATTTTTCCACGACCCATTTTTTCAATTATTCACAGTTATAAACAGGAGTGTCTCAATTTGCCGAGACTCAAAAAACTATCACTGCAAATGTGACCTCTTCTCTGTCCGTTTGACTGACCCACAACGACTTAGTTATCGGCAGACCCGGACCTGCAAAGCAGTCGTTCAAATTAAGAATCGCTCGTCCTTACTGAAATTGTAAACGCCTGCTGCGGATTTTCCCTGGTCAGCATGTCGATCTCCCGCGGGGTAAAGCCCTCTCTTTTGAGTCGCGGAATAAAATGGTTGATGATGTAGGTATACGGGTCAAAGCTGTTCGGATCACCTCCCGGCTCTCCCACCCGGTACCACCCGGCGTCGTGAGAAATCAGCACCCGGTGCAGCAGATCCGCCTCCTTCATGCTGTTGATCAGTTGAAAATGATAATCCGCCGAAGAGGGACCGATGCCGTCAAACTCTACCCAGGCACCCATACGCGCAACCTGCTGGTGAATTTCACTGTCCGACTCGTTTTGTGCGTGAATCCAGATGAATGCAGCCGGGTCGATTCCTGATTCTGATAATATTTCCAGCTGTTCCAGCGCCGTGGGCCCATCGGGAGTATGGACTCCTATGGTCAACCCACTTTTTTTATGCGTCTCGGCAGCAGCTTCCAACAGCTTTTGTCCCGTTTCAGAAATCGGACTTTTATCCACCCTCAGTTTTATAAAACCTGGACGAATACCAGTCCCGTCAATCCCGTTTTTCCACTCGTCAGTCCACCGGTCAGCCAGTTGACGTGCAGTCTCTTCGTACACATGCGAGGGTAAAAAATTGCCCTTCTCATCCCCATAATAGCCCGTGTTGGTCAACATTTTGATCCCGGACTGGTCGGAAAGACGTCTCAGAAGAACCGGATCTCTTCCCAGGTAGCTGGGAGTACATTCAATCAAGGTTTCACCTCCGGCTTGCTTAAGATCCCGCAGGAAAGGAACCACCAAGGCTGCCACCGAGTCACGGTCGTACCGCTCCCTGCTTACCTGATCCGCCCCGATAAAGTCGACCAGTACGTGCTCATGGGGCAGTGTCAATCCCATTTCAGCTGGTTCGACAGGCCCCTTGACCGTCATAATTTTGCCGTTGAACTGCGCCTTTACAGGCTCTGCCCCGGCAAATACCAGGATAATTACCGGAAAAAACAGGGAGAGCAACATATTTCTGATACAATTCATGATCTATTTTTCTTTTTAAAAAATTAATTGTCCATTAATCCAACAAGTTTATGAGCCACAAATTTTCCCTGGCTAAGAACTCTTTCCAAAACTCTTGCTGCAGAATACAAAAATTTAATATCTATCACTGTTACCAACAATGAGACTCGTTAAATATTCATGCTTTCTTGTATTATGATTTTGCATTTTTATTTTCAGGGTCTGGTTAGGTAAAATACCAGCAAATATAAATCCGGGCAGTTCTGCCAATATTATAATAAGATTGGCTCTGGCTTTACAGAAAAGAGTATGTACATTACAAAACGTCACTTGGCCGCTCTTTAATAGTAGTCGGCACCATTTTGACCTGAAACTCCAATAGTCTAAACCTGATATATGTTATCGAAAATGCGCACTTTCCCTTTTTCAGTGAACCAGTCGTCCCTGTTAATTTTCGCAATATTCGGGCTTCTGGCTCTCTCTTTAGTCGGATGTTCCGGAGAGCAGCCGGATCCCGAAATTATTACGCTCGATGATCAGGAAGCTGCCGAAGATGCCCGTCGAATCAGGCAGGATGTGTCCGTGGAAGTGGCGGAAGGACTGGAACTCAGTTTGTGGGCTTCCGAAAAATTGCTGCAGGATCCCATCGGCATGGATATTGACAACAACGGCCGCGCGTTGATAAATGTCACGAACAGAAGTACCAGCTCCGAGTTTGATATCCGGGGCCATCGCGATTGGATGATCGAGTCTATCACCTGGCAGACGGTAGAAGATCGCAAGGAGTTTCTTCACAGCGAGCTGGCCCCCGAGCGCAGCGATCAAAACGAGTGGCTAACCGATTTCAATGAAGACGGATCCCACGACTGGAGGGATCTGACGGTGGAAAAAGAAGAGGTGTATGCTATCGAAGACCGCTCCGGGGACGGCATCGCCGATCGGTCTCAGCTTTACATCCGCGATTTTCATGAGGAGGTCACAGACGTGGCCGGATCGGTTCTTGAACACGATGGCGATGTCTACATTCCCATTGCCCCGGATATGTGGAAAACCACCGATACCGACAGCGATGGCATGGCCGATACAAAAACCTCGATCAGCGATGGGTACATGGTCCATATCGGGTTCAGCGGCCACGGGATGTCCGGCGCCACGGTGGGTCCCGACGGACGTATTTACTGGGGGATCGGCGATATAGGATCCAACGTAACCGGTCCCGACGGGCAGCAGTGGGCCAATCCCAACCAGGGTGCGATATTTCGCTCCGAACCCGACGGAAGTAATTTTGAAGTATTTGCACGCGGGGTTCGCAACACTCATGAATTTGTTTTTGACAAGTACGGGAACCTGATTTCAGTGGATAATGACGGGGACCACGCCGGCGAACACGAGCGGTTGGTATATCTCGTCAACGGCTCTGACAGCGGCTGGAGGATTAACTGGCAGTTTGGCAAATATGTGGATCCCAAAAACAATGAATACAAGGTGTGGATGGACGAGGAGTACTTTAAGCCGCGCTGGGACGGACAGGCCGCGCACCTGCTGCCGCCCGTCGCTGCCTACCACAGCGGTCCGGCGGGAATGGCCTACAACCCCGGGACCGCGCTCTCTGAGCAGTGGGATGATCACTTCTTCATTTCGGAATTTACCGGTTCTCCGGCCCGGTCGGCCATTCACGGGTTTACGCTCGAACCAAGCGGTGCCGGGTTTGAACTAAAAACGGACCAACCCGTTGTTGAAGGTATCCTGACTACCGGTATGGATTTTGGTCCCGGTGGCAGCCTCTATTTTGCCGACTGGATTGAAGGCTGGGGGACCAAGGAAAAAGGTCGAATATGGAAACTGAACAGTGCCTCCGACAGCCGTTCCCGGATTCAACAGGAAACCAAAGAACTTTTGGGAAAAAGTTTTGGCTCCCTTGCGGAAACCGAACTTACCGAACTTCTGCATCACCAGGATATGCGCGTTCGCATGAAAGCGCAGTTTGAACTTGTCGATCGCCGCTTTAGCCAGGATCTGCTGGGAGCAATTACGCAGACGGAACATCAACTGGCGCGCCTGCACGGTATCTGGGGCATAGGTCAACTGGCGCGTAACAACATTGAACAGGCAGAATCTCTTGTCGAGTACCTGGAAGACGAAGATCCCGAAATTCGCGCCCAGGTTGCCAAAGTGCTGGGTGATGTCCGTTACGAGGCCGCCGCGGATGCCATCATTCCCCTACTCCGGGATGAATCTCTGCGGGTACGGTTTTTCGCCGCCGAAGCGCTGGGACGCATGGAGCATCAGCCGGCTTTACAGCCCATAATTTCGATGCTTGAAGCCAATAATGACCGTGATGTATATCTCCGTCACGGGGGCGCCATTGCCCTGGCCCGCATCGGGGATATAGACGCACTGGCCGGGTTGTCGGATCATCCCTCCGAAGCGGTCCGCATTGCGGCTGTGGTGGCCCTGCGCCGGCTGGAAGACCCGGCGGTGGCCCAATTCCTGGACGATGAGAGTGAATTTGTCGTGACCAATGCCGCCCGCGCCATCAATGACGATGCTCATATTGAGGAAGCAATTCCGGCCCTTGCCCGCATGCTCGAACAGGATCAAATTGTAAATGAACCGCTCATGCGCCGCGCCATCAATGCGAGCCTTTACAGCGGCACCGCCGAAGATGCGCAGCGGCTCGCCTCTTTTGCCCTGCGCCAGGATGTTCCGGAGGTCCTGCGCCAGGAGGCTGTTGCCACTCTTTCGGTGTGGCCGGATCCATCGACGCTGGATCGTGTTACGGGTCGTTACCGCGGTGATATCCAAAATGACCGTTCGGCGGCCACCGAAGCCCTTGCCTCCGTCATAGAACCGATTTTTGGCAATGGATCCGGGACCCTTAAAGTAGGCGTTGCGGAGGCGATCAGTTCGCTGCAGTACGAGCCGGGAATCCCGCAACTGGTGACACTGGTACAAGCAGACCCATCGTCAGAAGTCAAAATCGCCGCCCTTCACACTCTTGACAGTCTCAATTACGAAAATATGGACGAGGTCGTTTCCACCGCCCTAGACGACGACCAGCAGTCGGTGCGCATGACTGCGCTCAGCATTATTCCCTCCCTGGATCTTGCCGACAGCCGCAAAGTTGAGCTGCTCTCGTCGGTGCTGGGTGAGGGTTCATTTCAAGAGCAGCAGAGTGCCCTGACTGCCCTTGGAGAGCTGGAAAGTGAGGCTGCCCATGCCGTCCTTGAACGTCAATTGACAGACCTCATTGCAGGCGATGTCCCCGAACAGGTGCAGCTCGAACTTATAGAGGCGGCAGAAAATGCCGGTACTGAACGTCTTGAGTCTTTGCTAAATGAATATGAATCACAGAAACCAGAGGGAGATATGCTGGCAAAATACCGGGAATCCCTTTACGGGGGCGATGCACAGCAAGGGGCTCAACTATTCTACAGTAATGAAGCAGCTCAATGCGTGCGCTGCCACGCTGTCGATGGCCGCGGAGGTGACGTGGGACCCCCGCTCGATACCATTGGAGAGGAACTGTCGCGAGAGCAACTGTTATTGTCACTTGTAGAACCAGGTTCTCGAATTGCTCCAGGCTATGGCTCCATCTCGGTTACCCTGCAGAATGGAGAGACCGCGCAGGGCGTACTTAAGGAGGAGACCGACGCGCACGTCGTCTTGCAGTCGAGTGACGGGGAGACCCAAAAAATTGAGAAGTCCCGCATTACTGAACGGACCAACTCCCCTTCAGCCATGTTTTCCATGGAGGGCATCCTCTCTCGTGGCGAATTGCGAGACGTAGTCGAATTTCTGAGTCAACTCAACGAAGAATAGCCCGGAACTGTGGACCGGGGGTCCCGTAGTTTTCATGGTTTATTACAAAAGCCCGGTGGTAGATTCACCGGGCTTTTATCATTAGGAACCTTTGCAGAACCTGCTATCTCGTTGGAAGATGGTTGTACCGCCAACTTTTTTGACCGTTTATACGGGAGTACAACTCCCTCAGAACGAGGGATTGGAGGTTTTGCAAAGCAAGTCCTCTGTTAGAGAGCTAACCTGCATTCCTCACGATAATTTTTGATGAAATTATGTACCCTAATGGCAGGCAGTATCTTACATCATATTTTACAGGCCATTGTATGTAACAGGGTGTAACGTGCCGCGCGATTTGCCCTCCAGCTGCGTTAAAGGGAAAATCG
>NZ_JBINJF010000038.1:0-27414 GCF_043951865.1 Halalkalibaculum sp. DA3122 | reverse complement strand
GGGCTCGCAATCAGATTAGGGTACAAAAACGAGTGGAAGAGACTCTAAAGGTGACTTATGTTCCCTCTTAATATGTTTACCGGACAACAGTGATTAGAAATGATGAATTTCGAAGGAGAGGTCGTATGAACGGCATAGCGCCATGTGCAACTGGAAGAATTTCTATCTGACGAGGAGGTGGGCTACAAAAATTACCGCCGGAGATTGGTTATTAGGAATTAGTTATTGGTCTTCCACAAATAAGCAATACACTGGTTAACCAATAACTACACTAACGACTGGTTGACGAGCCACTGATTGTGCTGCCAAAGAAAATCGCGTTGGCAAACAGTTTGTTGGTCCCGTACCAGAACGCCCGGAAGTTGGGGTTGTCTGTCATTGCAATTACTTTTCCGCTTCCAAATCCGGAGACTACAATTCCCGCCGTACCGTTCAGTTTCTCAAGATTCTCTTCCGAAATATAGCCGCTGGCCAGGGGATCATCGGAATAGCGAAGCGGTGTGGCATAGGGATGGTCGGATTTCTTCATAAAGAGCGTGCTGTTCCTGAACACGGTGAGATCCGATCCATTATATCCGTAACCGATCGGATGCGTGGTATCAATCCTGGCATGGAAAATGGCGCCTCCGATATGTTGGGCTCCTCGTTCCTGGTCCATTGCGGCATACGGTTTGGGTTGAACGCTATCGCTGTTTTCCTCTTCACTATCGCTTTTCTCCACAAATGAGACGTTAGCCAGGCCGTTTTCACGGGCCCATTCAACGGCATCCTTGGTTGTTACCAGCGTTCCACCGCTCTCCACCCATTCCTTTAACTTGTGGATGTCGCTGCCTGAAAGGTCGCCATACCATCCATCGACCATGACTATGGCAGTATACCGGTCGAGATCGGTTTGCCCGAGACGATCCTTGGTGAGTAGCGTGGCCGGCATGCCGTACCGCAGGTCGAGCAGGTGCCAGGCTTCACCCACTTCGTAAGCACTGGTCCCCTCCCCGGCGATAAGGGCGACCGAGGGTTTGTCAATGTCTTCAAACGAACCGCTGCCCAGGTCGATGCCGGAGGGAGTCAGGCCGGTATCTACCGCATAAATGTCGATTCCATCCTGTTCCGCTGCCATGCGGGCCCACTCGTAGATCGTCTGAGAATCCACTTCCTGGGGACCTACCGGCACGATGATGCTGCCGTAGCCAAACTGGTGAACACCGGTGGAGGTAACGGCAGTAAACGGTTTGGCAGCTACTTTGGCCCGTACCCCTTTCTCCTGGATACGATAGAGCGCCCGCGGCGCGTAATATTCATCCCACTCGAAAATATAGGCATACTCGCTTTGTCCACCGATGAGGCTGCCCGCGGGACGTTTTTCGATGGTGAATTTATCTCCAATCTGGTTGCGGTTAAACGCGCGGCTGTCGAGCTCGGCAAACGGCATGTTAAAAGCATAAGGCATGGTCCAGGCCGAGACATCGTAAAAAAGACTGTCACGGAAAGTAGTTCTCCGTTCAAACAGGGCCTCGATAAATCGGTGTTGCGCCTGGTTGGTCGGGATAATGTAGGAGGAGCCCGCGGCAAACAGTTCGCCGTTGGCTGAGAGGCTCTCCTCCAGCTCGTACACATCAATGTCGTGCCGGTGCAGCATCTCGGCCAGGTGAAAGCTTCGCGCCCGGTCTTCCTGCGTGCCAAACACGTACGCTTCAATTGGAGAGCGCTCTGCCTGCTGCCGGGCCTCCCGGTAAAAAGAACGCTGGTGGTTTAGGATTTCGGGACGCAGGCTCTGGGCGGCCTCCAGCGTGGAAAGCGAGGTGAGGAACTGGTTTTTTATCGTAAACGGGAACCTGAGTACGCCGTGGATGCTCTCCTGGGCATGCGAGCGGGAGCTTGCCTGCTCAAAAAGAATGCCGATACTGCCGTTGATATCGGGATAGGTGGAGCCCTTGCCGTAGTAAAAGTCGTCGTAGTTTTCTTTGCTGTAGTACAGTCGCTTGTGTTGATCCAGCATCTGCGCGTGGTATTCCCCGATCGCTTCGGTGAGCCGTTGATTGCGATCCGGTGTCAGAGGATGGGTCCGCGACGGGACGCCCGGCTGAAAGAAGAAAGTCGCGTTTGTACCCATCTCATGGTGATCGGTCAGGATGTTTGGCTTCCACTGGTGGAACACCCGGATTCGGGCCTGGCTCTCTGGGTGCTGAACCAGCATCCAGTCGCGGTTCAGGTCAAACCAGTAGTGGTTGGTGCGGGCGCCGGGCCACGGCTGATTTTGCTCCATATTATTGGGATCGTCCACAACGGTTTTGCTTTTGTGGGTGTTGGCCCAGCCGGCAAAGCGATCAAGTCCGTCGGGGTTGAAGCTCGGATCCAGCAGGATGACCGAATTGTTGAGTTTCTGCCTGATATCGGCTCCCTGTGCCGCTGCAAGGTGATAAGCAACCAGCAGTGCTGCATTTGAGCCGCTGGACTCGTCACCGTGGATGCTGTATCCCATGTATACTACCACCGGCATTTCATTGACGTCAAAATTGCTGGATTGGCCGGGATCGGTCAGGGCCAGGTGGTTTTGACGGATCTGCTCAATATTGGCATGATTTGACGGAGAAGTGACCGTCAACAACAGCAGCGGTCTGTTCTCATAGGTGCGCCCAAACTCCCGGATGGCGATCCGGTCAGAGGCCTCGGCCAGTGCGTACATATATTTTACCAGCTGGTCGTGCCGAACATGCCACTCTCCCGGTACCATATCCAGGATCTCCTCCGGAGTGGGCACCGATTCGTCATAGCTTACATCCCCGGGAAGGTAGTAATTCATGGTGGCCACGGCTTCGGAGGGATTTTGGGCAGCAACCGGTCCCGCTGTGATGTGAAGAAAGCCGATTAGGAGTAGAATTGATATTGAATATGCGATGCGCTTCATGAAAAGGTCGTTATGGATTGCGGTGTATTACCTGTATGGAAGTACCGAAAAGCAGAGGTTATTGTAAAGGAGGTGGAAGAAACAAAAGCGCGGCGCACGCTGGTAAGTGCGCCGCACATAAGGGAATGGGGGGAAGGCTAATAACGGAAGATGGCCGCTATGTAAGCATTGTTGGGCATGTCATCCCTGTGGAGGGCGTACACGTCGCCTCCCTGGGTGATCGTCTTGATCGCCGCCAGGTTGATCAGGTCATGTTCGCCGTTTTCTTGTTCGTGGCTGAGGTGAACCACATCGTTTACGGCATCGAATTTACCCCAACTGTGTTCCCCGATCGGAACAAAAAGGGAGTCTATCTTCCCGTAATAGGCGCCTTCCACAATGTAGGATAGGTCCTCGGAACGCTTCATGCTGCCCGAGAGGTCGCCGAACCGTTCGATATCGGAATACATGTCCTTCAGGAAATAGGATTTGATGATCTCCCACCCCTCGTCACGGATCTCTTCGTCGCTTTTGGGATCCGGGTTGCCCTTGATGCTGGAATCCAGCAGCCGGCTGTAGTGGTTCGATTTTCGATAAATCGAAACGGCTTCATCAACCCCCGCGAGAATCAGCGGATCGTTGCGCCGGCGCATGATGTTGGTAACCTCGGTTTCAACTGTTTTCAGGTATTCCTCCACAATTTTTCGGTCGTAGTCGCTGCCGGACCCCTGCCCGTGAAAGATGGCCGGCCCCTGTCCCTGCCCGGAGTGGTGCTGGAGGTTGCGCTGTACCACGTCATACTGCTTGAACTCTTCGATGCTTGTGGGCGAATCGGTCAGTGACAGCGCTTCAACCGAGTCGCGGGTGGCTTTGAGCAGGCGCACCTTCTTCTGACTTATCACCAGTATGCAAAAGGTGCCCTCCAGTGTTATCATGGGCAGTAGTGGTGTGACGAGAAAATAGTTGTCGATCAGGTAACGCGGGTTAAAGTCCAGTGGCACCCTGAAATATTCGAAATAATCTTCTGCCAAAAACAGGGCCAGTCCGCGGTCGTTGTGCTGCCAAAAAAGGGGCTGGTCAAGCAGTTTCCTGGGGCCCTCGAGCAGGTTGTCAATTTCGCTCTTTTTCATCCCGGATTCGGAGAGGTCGGCCTCAATGTTGTTCAGCTTGTTTTTCAGTCGGATGGGATCTTGCTGAACTTCCTCTCCTGTTTTGTGGGTGGGCAAAAATATTGAAATACTTGTTTCCGCTGCATGCTCAATAATATCCAGAATGATATCCTTCGTAATCATATGTGAACCTCCAAATTTAGTTCAATTTAAACCCATCATAGGTATCAGATTTAACAACTATTTTGAGCAGAGGATTCGCTCAAAAATGGTATGTCCATCTGTTTTGTTATTATATGAACACTCGAACCAAGTATCTATTCTGATTTATGAAAGAAACAGAAAAGTCGAAAAATCCCGTATTCGGATCCCATGACGATCAGACGCTGGAGCAGTACCAGAACGTGCTGATGCGCGCCAAGCGCGGCGCGTTGATGGCCGATGGCCACGTGGGATATATCATGCCGATCGGCGGCGTTGCGGCCTACAAAAACAAAGTATCGCCCGTGGGCGTGGGGTTCGATATCGGTTGTGGAAACATGGCAGTTAAACTCAATCAGAAAGCCGGTAGTTTCGATGTCAGCGGAGCACTGGATATTATTGAGGATAAAATCGTGTTCGGGTTGGGAGGCTCCAATCCCCGTGCACCCAGAGGCGACGAGCTGTTTGAGGCCCCGGAGTGGGAGGCCTACCCCGATCCCGGGATTCGATCGAGCCTGAAAAAGAAAGCGGAGCAGCAGCTGGGAACCGTGGGCTCGGGGAACCACTACGTAGACCTGTTTAAAGATGAGGAGGAGTATATCTGGATAGGGGTCCACTTCGGGAGTCGAGGCCTGGGATACCAGACGGCCAAAGGGTTTATGAACCTCTCTCAAAACAAGGAGTGGAATGACCGTTTTGAACAGCAAGAGGTGCTGCTGGACCTGGCTACGCCCCTCGGGGATGCCTATTTTGCAGCCATGAACCTGGCCGGACGTTATGCCTGGCGGGGACGCGAGTGGGTCTGCTATACGCTGGCGGAGGCTTTTGGGGCGGATATACTGGATGAGGTTCACAACAATCACAATTTTGCCTGGAAAGAGCAGCATGATGGAGAAGAGTTGGTAGTTGTCCGCAAGGGCGCCACTCCGGCTTTCCCGGGCCAGCGCGGATTTGTGGGCGGCAGCATGGGAGATACCGCTGTCATTTTGGAGGGCGTGGATTCGGAGGAAAGCCGCTCTGCCCTCTACTCGACGGTGCACGGCGCCGGCCGTGTAATGTCGCGTACACAGGCCAAAGGCAACTACCGCGGACGCGACCTGAGCAGTTCTGCGATAAAGCCGCAGATGATCTATGACTGGCTGGAAAAAAAGGGCGTAGAGTTGCGCGGCGGCGGACTTGACGAGGCTCCCCAGGTCTACCGCCGGCTCGACGATGTGCTGAAAGAACATGAGCGCACAATCCGGATCCTGCACCGTCTCCAGCCCCTGGGCGTGGTCATGGAGGGACCGGAACGGTTTACTCCGAAGAGGAATTGGGGCTCGAGCGTTGGGAAATAGTGTATCTCACGGAAACAGGCAGTCTCTGTCCATTGCCAGCTATTTCCTCTCTTTTATTTTGACAGCTAAATTCATTATCGTAGCTCATCGTAAAATAGTTTAAATCAAACCTTGTTTATGGGGAACGAGCGTTCTGGCAACGAGTCTGAAAGAAGTACATGGGATGGAATTAAAAAAAGTCTGGGACCGGGCTTGTTGATGGCCGCTGCGGCCATTGGGGTATCACACCTGGTGCAATCGACCCGGGCTGGTGCCACCTACGGTTTTGCCATGGTCTGGGCCCTGCTGCTGGCCAATATTTTTAAGTATCCCTTTTTGGAGTATGGCCCGCGCTATGCCATCGCCACCGGGGAGAGCTTGATTGAGGGATACAAGCGGCTGGGCAACTGGGCAATATGGATATTCCTTGTCTTTACTGTTGGCACGATGTTTATTATCCAGGCGGCGGTAACGGTGGTGACGGCAAGCCTGGCCGCCGAGTTGACCGGCCTGGCCCTTTCCCCGTTAACCTGGAGTGCCCTTTTGCTGGCCATCTGTGTGGTGCTGCTTCTTTCAGGCCAGTATTCTGCGCTGGACGGCTCCGTAAAGTTCATTATGATTATCCTGGCAGTGTCAACGCTGGTTGCCCTGGTGGTGGCCCTGTCGCAGGGAGGCCAGCAGGAAGTGGCAGACTACTATCCCGATATCTGGGATTACGCGGGCGTCTCCTTCCTGATCGCTTTAATGGGATGGATGCCGATTCCGATTGATTCTGCCGCCTGGCACTCCCTGTGGTCGCTGGAGCGGGCCAAGCAGACCCAATACCGGCCGAGGCTGAAGGAGTCGCTGCTAGATTTCAATATCGGGTATATCGGGGCAGCGTTCCTGGCCCTCGGATTTTTAATCCTGGGCGCCCTGGTGATGTATGGAAGCGGCGAAGAGTATGCATCAAGTGGAGCCGTTTTTGCAAACCAGCTCATCAGCCTCTATACAAGCAGCCTCGGGGAGTGGGCGTACCTGGTGATCATCATCTGCGCCTTTACCACCATGTTCAGCACCACGCTTACGGTCACTGATGCGTATCCCCGCGTTTCCCGCCGGATGCTGGAGGTGATGATGCAGGAAACATTTCCCGAAAAGGACAACAGCAGGATTTTCCGGATCTTGCTGGTCTCCACCCCGGTGGTCTCCCTGGGCGTACTCTACTTCCTGGGAGATCAGTTTACCCTGCTTATAGACCTGGCCACGACCCTCTCCTTCCTGACGGCGCCGGTGCTGGCTTATATCAATTACCGGCTGGTGACGGGAGAAGTGATGCCGGAGTGGGGCAAGCCGAAGTCCTGGCTGCGCTGGCTGAGCTGGGCGGGGATGATATTCCTGGCGGGTTTTGCGCTGCTGTACCTTTACTGGATCATCCGGTTTTAGTTTTTTGGGTCTTGGGTCCTGGGCTTTGTAATGTTATCCGGCAGCGGCTTTGCCGGTAGTGGAGCGCAAAACGTGGTGCGATTCGCCCTCTTGCAGTGTTAGGAATTCATTTGCTGCCACGCCATATTTTTTGCGGGCGCTGGCCAAATCTTCAATCGGGTCCCTCATCGCTTCGTCAGCCAGCGGAAAGGTGCCAAAATGCATGCCGATGCTCTGACGGGCCCTGATGTCATTGTGGATCTGAACAGCTTCATCGGGATTCACATGGATCGGTCGCATAAACCAGCGCGGGCGGTAAGCCCCGATCGGGATGAGGCCTGTATCGATAGGGGCAAACCGGCGGCCGATATCCTCAAAAAAGCCGTCGTAGCCGGTATCGCCCGCAAAGTAGATGTTGCCGTTGGGCTGTTCCAGCACATACCCGCACCACAGGGTCTTGTCTCGATCGGTAAGGCCGCGCCCGGAGAAGTGCTGGGCCGGCACCCCGCTTACAGACAAGTTCGAACTGTATTCATGTCGCTGCCACCAGTCGAGTTCCACGGTGTTGTAGATGCCGTTTTCTTCTAGGTAGCTTGCAACGCCCAGGGGCACCACGAACAGCGGATCGTGAATCTCATTTAGCCGGATCACGGTGTCAATGTCCAAATGATCGTAATGGTTGTGGCTGATGAGCACCATGTGGATGTCGGGCAGATCTTCAAATTTTAGTCCCGGCGGACGCATTCTCCTGGGGCCGATCCACTGGTACGGGCTGGCCCGGTAACTCCAGATCGGGTCTGTCAAAATGTTGAAACCCTGTGTTTGAATAAGGAAGGTAGCGTGATTTACAAATGTAAATACCGCCTCCTCGTTGCTGTCGGAGCTCCTCTCCGGGACCGTACCATGGGGCGCCTCTTGCAGCGTGAGCTCTTTCCATTCCCCCCGGTCACCGGTGAGGGCCCATTTGATGATGTCTACAAAACCTCGTTCCCGGGAGCCGTTGGGATTGGAAAATCGTTTGCCGTCGAAATGGTCGGATGTGGGGCCGGATGCGGTCGGGGCCGAAATGATAAAATCCACAACAAGTGTAGCCACTGTCAGCCCCAGGACGACTGCTGCAGACCATGTAATAATGTCCATTGAACCGTTTCTGTGTATATTAATTGTTAACTAAATGAAGTGGGATAATACAAAAAGCGTGCGACTTATTTAATACCTGTCGACCGGCAATGATTCTGTTGCCTGTGAATAATATGATTATTGTAAACTGGAATAGATTGTATTTAAGTTCCTGCTGATTGATCACTCAGAAAAATAGAACGGAAGCAAGTAAATGGATAAACCGATTATTGGGATTTCAATGGGCGACCCGTTTGGCATTGGGCCGGAAATATGTGTGAAGGCCGTAACGGATCCGGCTGTGCTGAAAAGATGCCGGCCTGTGATTGTGGGAGATCTGTCCGTAATACAGAAAGCGGCTGAGCTGACAGGTATTGACAGAGAGGTTCAGCATTGGCAGCAAAATGAGACCGGCAGAGAGTACGGCCGCCGAAAAATCCAGGTGTGCGATACCCAGAATGAGACTATCGACACACTGTCGTACGGCACGGTTTCAGCAGTGGCCGGCGATGCCGCCTTTCGGGCTATAGAGAAGAATATTGAACTGGCGATGGAGGGAACAATTGATGCCACCGTTACCGCCCCCATCCACAAGGAATCGCTGAATCGGGCTGGCCACAACTTCGCCGGTCATACGGAAATATATGCCCGGTACACCAATACCGACCAGGTGGCCATGTTGCTGGCCGATGGTAATTTTCGTGTCATTCATGTTTCCACCCACGTATCGCTCGCGGAAGCGTGCTGGCTGGTAAAAAAAGACCGGGTGCTCCATGTGATCCGGCTGTTACATGAGGCCTGTGTGCAGTTTGGCATCGACAAGCCCAAACTGGCTGTATGCGGGCTGAATCCGCACGCCGGTGATGGAGGGTTATTTGGCCGGGAGGAAGAACAGGAGATTATCCCGGCTGTAGAGGAGGCGGTCAAAAATGGAATCCGGGTGGAGGGGCCGTACCCTGCCGACACCTTGTATCCCAGGGTCGTGGGCGGCTTTTACGATGGCTGCGTGGCGATGTACCACGACCAGGGTCACATCCCTTTTAAAGTGAAAGGATTTGAATGGGACCAGGAAAGCAGTGCGTGGAGTAAAATTCGCGGGGTTAACATAACACTAGGCATTCCGATTATCCGGGTATCGGTCGATCACGGAACGGCCTTTGATATCGCAGGGCAGGGAATTGCCAGTCCCCAGAGCCTGGTGCATGCCATTCAATATGCGGTGCAGATGGTGGGATAGGGCCGGTGCTGGAATTCAGGCGGCATATGATATGAAATATTTGACAGTAGATCACATACAAGAGGGTGTTGAAAAATCATTGTGGGCAACGTCCTCTGCTGATGAAAAAGGAACGGGACATTGATACTTGTTATATCAGACGATTTTAGCGGGGCAGCGGAATTGGCAGGCATTGCGATGGATGCTGGCCTGGAGGTTGAAATCCAGACGAAGCCCCAGGTTGAGACGACGGCTGATGTGGTGATCCTGGATACCAATACCCGGTCCAAAACCAGGGAGAGGGCTACTGTCACCATGAAGCGAGTCGCAAAAAATATAAAGCGATATGAATTTGAGCTTATCTACAAGAAAGTCGATTCCGTATTAAGGGGACATGTGGGTATGGAGTTGTCGCTGCTGCTTGACAACAGCCCCGGCCGGTCGGTGCTGCTGGTTCCTGCCAACCCGTCAATGGGAAGAACCATTTCCAACGGAATATATCTGATTGACGGGCACCCCCTGCACCAAACGGTGTTTGCATCGGACCCGGAGTTTCCGGTCCATACATCGGATGTTGTTGCCCTGGCAGGTGCCGGCAGCGGTAGCGAACATGGAACAGAAATCAAACGACTGCAAGGTCGCTCCGCTATTCCCGGTCAAACCGGTAACGTCTATCTTCCGGACACTCAATATGGGGATGATATTCGATACTGGGCGGAAAACCTTGACTCCCATCTCATTCCGGCGGGAGCGGCTGATTTTTGGAGGGCTCTGCTCCGTTCAATGGGATTTTACCCGAGAAAAAAGTCGGGACCTCCGTTTGATACGGAGCACCAGGACAGGTTGTTTGTCTGCGGAAGCAGCCTCAGCAAGGTGGAGATGATGCTGGAAAAGCTGTCCGTCCGCGAATTGGAACAGGTCCAGCTTAAAGTCGGGCAGCCCGGACGTAATGAGGCCAACATAACAGAAGCCGTAGCCAAACAGGTGATCGCCAAATTTGGCTCAACAAATAGTGTGGTGCTGTCGGCTGAAGTTACCGGGAATGAAGCAGTACTGGCAGAGAAGATTCCGGGAATGCTTGCGGATGTGACCGCGGCGGTTTTAAAAAGAGTCGCTCTCCGGGATATTGTCGTTGAGGGAGGAACCACCGCTTCGGAAGTGGTGCGGGCGCTGGGCTGCTCCAGGTTCAAGCCGACAAATCATTTTGCACGGGGCGTCATCCGCATGCAGCCGGCAGGCGACAACTCCCCCGGGCCTTCTGTTACCGTTAAGCCCGGCAGCTACAGCTGGCCAGCCGCTCTCTGGCCGTAGGGAAACGTCAAAATAGCTCGCAGGTCGGGCTGTCAGCAAAGGCGCAGAGATGCAACCGCATGCGGGAGGTCACTTCGACATTACGTTCTCAATCTCCTCCCGCTCTTTCGGTACCTCTGTTAGGTTCTCGTACCCCTCTTCCGTAACAATGATGTTGTCTTCAATCCGAACACCGCCGAACGACAGCAGTTCTTCTATCCTGGAACTGTTGAGGAATTTCGATTTCGTTTCATCTTCAAGGGCCGGCTTCAGCAGGGCAGGGATAAAATAGATCCCGGGCTCAACCGTGAGTACCATGCCGGGTTGCAGGGTGCGGCGGGCGCGCAGGTATTTGATGCCGGGGCGGTCGATACGGTCCACTCCTTTGGGATACCCGCCCACATCGTGGGTGTCAAGCCCGAGGAAGTGGCCGAGTCCATGAGGAAAGAAAAGCGCAAAAATGTCATTTTCCATCAAATCCTCCACGCGCCCGTCAAGGATGCCGGCATCCACCAGTCCCTGCATCATGATCTCGGCAGACGTCATATGCAGTTCCTCCATACCCACCTCCGGTTCGATATCTTCGATGACCTGTTGCTGGGCGTCGAGCACAACCTGGTAGATGGTCGCCTGGTCTTTGGAGAACGATCCATTGGCGGGATAGGTACGCGTAAAGTCGGAGGCGTACCCTTCGTACTCAAAGCCGGCATCAATCAAAAAGAGATCGCCTTCCCTGATCTGCCGGTTATTTTCCACGTAGTGCAGAATGGCGCTGTTGGGACCGGAAGCGAAGATACCGTTGTAGGCATCCTGCAGCAGCCCGTGCCGGACCTGGTGATAGTCGAATATTGCTTTAAGTTCATATTCATGCTTCCCGGGAGCCAGCGTCCGAAGCACCTCGGTGTGGGCGATATTGTTGATGCGAGCCGCTTCCCGCATCTGGTCGAGCTCCCAGTCGGTCTTGAAAACGCGGCAGTGGGTCAGCGCTTCCTCCAGGGAATCCAGGTCGATCGGCGTGTTGCGGTCGAACTCCTCGATATATTCGGCCTGTTCTTCATTCAGACAGTAGATGCGATCCGGGTCGAGCTTGTTCAGGACTTTGGGCAAGGCGGAATCCCAGTGCAGGTGATCCGGGTCATATTCCCCGCGGTACTGCTCCATCGATTTTACCCGGCCGTGCCACACAGCGTAATTGGCATCGCGCCTGGGAGCAAACAGGTGATACTCATGGCTGGTTAAGTCGAAGATCAGGTGGAAGTCGGGCTCATTGACGCCGGAGAGATACCAAAAGTTCGACTCCTGGCGGAACGGGAACTCGTAGTCGGTGTCGTAGCGATATTTCAGCTCGGCCCCCTTCATGTAAATGATGGCATGTTGGCCTTCTTCAAAAAGGGACAGCAGCTTGTCTCGATGTAGGTGTCTCATAAGTGTATCAACTATTATTGCGGAGGACGGTGAAGTTACAAGATTAACGGTAGAATTTGGAATTAAGGAACAGTGCGTGTATAAGGGAGTCAAGACGAAAGATTCAGCTCTACGCGGTAGGTCTCCCCGTTTTTGTTGAGCGTAAGCGGGTGCCCGAATACAGAGCTCAGTGTATCAGACGTCAAAATCTCTTTCTTGGGACCAGCATGTACCGCCCTCCCCTCTTTCAGCAGAATGACTTTCTCGATTTCCGGGATGATCTCTTCGACGTGATGGGTTACGATGATGATGGTCGTGCCCGTTCGCGCAATCTCCTGGATAAGCTGCAGACAGGTTTGCCGTGCCACAAAGTCCAGGGCGGTGGTGGGCTCATCCAGTACCAGCATATCAGGCTTGGTGACCAGCGCCCGGGCAATAAGCACCCGCCGTGCTTCCCCGGCCGACATCCGGTTGAACATCCGGTCGGCCAGGTAGCCGGCCTCCATCCTGGCCAATGCCTGGTCCGCCTGTCGCTTCATCGCCCCTGTAATTTCGTGATGCCCAAACAGCTGCATGCTGGAAAAGAAACCGGACATAACAACCTCGCGCCCACTCAGGTAACCTTTTTTCAGGTTGTGCACAATCTGGTATTCCAGGTCCGATGAAACAATACCGATCCGTTTTCTCAGCTCGGAAACAATCCATCGATCGTTGCCAAAAACCTGGATTACAGGCGTTCCGTCTTCCGGCGCCACCGGGTGCAGCTGGTGGGTGAGCAGCTGGATCAACGTTGATTTCCCGGAACCGTTTGGCCCTACAATGGCGGTATGCTCCATCTCATGAATCGTCATGGAAAACCGGTCCATTACCTTGGTATCGTTTCGATAAGTGGTGGCGTTGTTGATTTGTAAAATAGGTTGTCCCTGCGAGTGTTTCATGCTAATATTAGGTGTTGCGGTTCATTGGTTTTAAAAAATCTGCCAGAGCAGCTTGTTTGCAATAATACGAACATGTTTGTCACCTGAAAAATGTGAGGCGTCGTCACAAAATAACCCCGTTTGAACAAAAGTGGCCTGGAAAACCTTCCGCTGACAGAAGTATTTGAAGCGGGTTGGACGACATTTCCCTATACGAGCTCATCGAAAAGGGCATCGAGGTGTGCCGGGAGTTTAGAGATCGTTTCGGGGTCCGGCTCTGCATCAAGTTTGAACGGCGCGTGTGCGTGAAGATCAAAATTTTGGGTTTTGGTCTCGGAATAGATCGTGGCATTCGGGGAGGTTTCGGTGGCGACCAGGTCCAGGTTCAGGTCGATAAGCCCAACGTTTTGGTTTTCGCGGTTTATTACGGCCAGCAGCCGGGTCCCCCCAAAGGGGGTATTTTGAATGCCCAGTGCCACCCGGCCCTGGTTAAGCTGGAAGATCCGGAAATAGTGTTCCATCGGCAGTTCAGAGGGACTGTTGCTGAAGTTAATATACCGGATTTCTCCCCTATTGGAATTCCATAATGAGTTCAGTACCGACGTCAGCCAGTTTCGGAGCGTAGAGTCGGTCGTCTTTTCTCCTGTAAACCCCCGCTCTTTCCAGTATGTATACTCGCGCGGCGGAGGCTGTGCGGGAATATCAAGCAGGGATGGAACGGATTCCAGCCGGTCAGGTTTTCCCTGCCCGGGAATGCGGTACCAGCAGTCGGTGAGCCCGTTGCTCATCAACAGGTAGGGCGCATTAACGGCACGGTTGTACCGGGCGGTTTGCTCGGCGACTCCGGCAGAAATCGGCACGCGTTCAGCTTTGCACTCCACCAAAATTTTGGGATTGAACTCCTGGTCATAGCAGATGATGTCGGTACGCCGCGTTTTCTGTTCTCTTGAGCGGAGGGCCTCTTCCGTTGAAATTCGGTGTCGCGACCATCCGGCTTCTACCAGGGCCTCAATAATCCGCAGCCGCACGCGCTCTTCCGGCCTGTTTTTCAACGTCTTTTTGTGGATGGGATTCCACAGGCTCCGAACGCCGTCCCGCCAGACCATCTTCGGGTAGTGATTGTGGGCGATGCTGGACATAAAAGGCCGTTACTTTGTTTCCTGTTCACCTCGCAACAATGCGGAAAATGTGGTAATCAAGCAAATAGAAATAGTTAAAAACGAAGAAAATGAGTACGCCACGCGAAAAATACAAGAGCTGTCGGAAAACAGGGATGTACGAAGAGCCCTATAATGTAAAACCCTCCGGGGTTCCAGGCGCCCGGAGGGTTGAAAAGTGGGAAAAGAGAAAGGGTTTTACCCTTCGCCGTTCTCCTTGTCGATCTGGCGGTTAATAAGCAGCTGCTGACCGATCGACATCACATTGTAGATCAGGTAGTAGAGACTGAGTCCCGCTGCGAAGTTGTTAAAAATAAACAGCAGCATCACGGGCAGCAGGTACTGGAACATCTTCATCTGGCCGCCGGTCATGCCACCACCGCCGCCCATGCTGCCTCCCATGCCGCCGGTGAGCTTGCTCTGGGCCACCATCGCCCCGGTCATCAAAAGGACAAAACCGGCCAGCTGATCCCCTAAAAACGGGATGCTGAACGGAAGGCTGAGTATGTAGTCGGGGGCGGAAAGGTCGGCGGCCCATAGAAACTCCTCCTGGCGGATCAGGATGGAGTTTTGGAAAAATCGCCACAGGGTAATCAGGATCGGGAACTGCAACAGGTTGGGCAGGCAGCCGCCCAGCGGGTTGACGCCGGCCTCCTTGTAGAGTTTCAGGGTCTCCTTCTGCTGTTTTTCGGGGTTCTCACTGTATTTTTCCTGGATCTCCTTCATCTTCGGCTGCAGCTCCTTCATCGCCGCCATGCTTTTGTAACTTTTCTTGGTCAGCGGGTAGAGGATGAGTTTAACCAGGACAGCAAACAGGATAATCGCCATGCCGGTATTCATAAACGGGCTGGTAAACCCAAAAAACGGGATTACGACATATCGTACCAGCGGGTCGGAGAACCAGCGAATCCAGCTCCAGCCCACATCCACCATGTCATAGGTGTTGGTATCAAACTGCTTGAGCGAGTTGTAGGAGAGCGGTCCCACGAACATGCGGTACGCTACGACCCCGTCGTCGGGTATATCGCTGGTGATAAAGGACTGGTAGTGGTGGAGCGTGTTCGGGTTGTCTACCGAGCCGCTGACTTCCCCGATCAGCAGGGCCCCCTCGCTGTTTGTAGCCGGTTCAATAATCTGGGAAAAGAATTTTGTTCTTGTGGCAACCCAGTCGATGGTTCCGTTAAAGCTCTGTTCCTCCCGGCCCGCCTCGGTCAGGTTGAGCTGTTCCATCTCACCGCCCAGGAAGGCATAGGCAGAAGATTGCTGGCCCTCGGTGGCGTGATCCTTCTCAGTAAACCGGAGCCGGGGTTTCCATCCGAAATCGATGGTACCGCCAATGATATTGCGTTCAAGTCCGGAAAACTCGATGGATAGATCAATCTCATATGAATCGCCCCGCAGCAGATAGGTATACAGGATTTGCCCGCCGTTTGACAGGTTGAGGGCGTACTGCAACTCCCTCGTCTCGCCCTCTTCAAGCTGCAGCTCCTGCCCCGGTGTTACCTGCTCAAAAAGGATATCCTCGGTTTCAATATTGTAATTTTCGTTGGAAAGGAACCCGACGGAATAGGCGGATTGCGTGGTATCCGCAATCATCTGGACAGGGGCGTGATTCCAAGTTTCGTAATTTTTCAGGGTAAGCTTGGCAGGCCCGGCTCCCACGTTGGTGAATACCGCCCTGTACAACGGGGTCTCCACAACGGTTTTTGCGGTGTCAGCCACAGATGCGGTCCCGAATATCCCCAACTCCTGGTCTGTTTCCTCTTCCTCCCCGCGGAGGGTGGGTTGAGCCGCTTGCTGTTCTTCAGGTGCTTGCGCGGTATCGGCGACAGGCTCCCGCCCCTCCTGCAGGGCAAGAGAATCAGCCTGCGCCTGTGCGGCGGCTATGCTGTCCTGGCGTGCCTGCTCGGCCTGCCGGCGTTGCATCTCCTCCGGGCTGGGCATGGTGAAATAAAACCACGCCAGCATGATGATAAATATTAAAGTCAGTCCAGTTACTGTATTACGATCCAAAAGTTATCCTTTTTCAGGGTTTGTAAGTTCTTGTTTCGGTTCGGGTACCGGGTCAAACCCGCCGCTGCTCCAGGGATGGCAACGGGCGATACGTTTGATCGTCAGCCAGCCACCCTTTATGGCACCATGCTTGCGCAGGGCTTCTATGCTGTATTGACTACAGGTGGGATGGTACCTGCAACTGCTGGGCAGGTAAGGAGAGAGTATTAACTGATATAGACGTACAAGGCCGATTAGCAGGTACTTCATGAACCCGGTTCTGTGAGAGGACGCAGGTGTTTTTGGGCGCGTTGTAGCAGGTCAGCAACCTGATCCTGCACCGTATCAAAATCCATTTCAATGGTTTTGGCCATTAACACACCGTGGAAACTATATGATGTTTGTTCAAAAAGGGATGTCAATATATGCTGGTTCAACCGGTAAGCTTCCCGAAGCAGCCGTTTTATCCTGTTGCGTTTTACTGCCTTGCCGAGGCTCTTTTTGGCAATAAAGCCGACCAGGCAGCCGTCGTTGCAATCGGGGTAGATGCGAAAACGAAGATCTACCAGCTCGTTACGGAGTGTGGTGGCACCTGGTTGAAAGAGGCGCTGAAAATTGTTGCGCCCCCTCAGGATTTTAGCTCTTGGCAAGCTAAAATCCCTCTCGGAAGGCGAAGTCAATTCGTTACTTCGGTCCTTTTTCATCACTGACGGTTGAACTGTGACGTCCCTTTTTGCGGCGACGCTTCAGCACTTTCTTTCCGTTTTTGCTGCTGTTGCGTTTACGGAATCCATGCTTGTTCTTCCGTTTACGACTACTTGGTTGATATGTGCGTTTCATGGTGAAACATCTCTTTTATGAAAACTACAGTTTAAAACAGACCCACAATTTAACAATTAAATTGGACAATAAGAACCCTCAATTATCAGTTTTGTTGACCTGCATGACACACTTGTTAAGGAACATCTGTTTGTTTTATTATACATTAATTTGAACAGGGAATCGCTAAACTGTACCTTACAGAACTGTGATTTTGAACATCCATATCTGAAGCAATATGCTTGATACAATTACTGACATTCTCACCAAGCTATTTGGCTCGAAAAGCGAGCGTGACCTGAAGAAGCTTTGGCCCATCGTAGACGAGATCAATGCGTACGACGAAAAGATGCAGCAGCTTTCCGATGAGGAGCTGCGGAAGAAGACCGAAGGTTTTAAGGCACAGATCAATGAGGCCACGGCCGGGATCGATGAGGAGCTCGAGGAGGCCAAAAGAAAATTGAACAGCAACGAGGTAGAGCTGACGGTTAGTGAGCATCGTGAGCTGACGGAGCTGGTGGATGCCCTGGAGGAGGAACGAAACGAGGTAATCGAAGAGGTGCTCTGGGAGATCCTGCCCCAGGCATTTGCCGTATTGAAGGATACCTGCCGGCGATTCGTAGGTAAAAAATGGATGGTCGGGGGCAGCGAAAATAAATGGGGCATGATCCCATACGATGTACAGCTGGTGGGAGCCATCGTGTTGCACCAGGGACGTATTGCAGAGATGAAGACCGGGGAGGGTAAAACGCTGGCCGCGATCTTTCCCGCCTACCTGAATGCCCTTGCCGGGCGCGGAGTCCATATCGTTACCGTTAATGATTACCTGGCCAAACGGGATGCGGAGTGGAATGAGCCGATTTTTAATTTTCATGGCCTGGAAGTGGACTGTATCGACCGGTATAAACCCAACTCCGAGCAGCGCCGCCAGGCGTACCGGGCCGATATCACCTATGGAACCAACAACGAGTTTGGCTTCGACTACCTGCGCGACAACATGGTGATAAGCTCCGAACAGTTGGTGCAGCGCGAGCATCACTACTGTATTATTGACGAGGTCGATTCGATTCTGATCGATGAGGCGCGAACACCGCTGATCATCTCGGGCCCCGTGCCGGAGGATACCCAGTCTCACAAGTACAAAGAGCTCAAACCGCGGGTGGAATCCCTGGTACGCGCCCAGAAAAAACTGGTGGCCAGCCTGGTCAAAGATGCACAACAGCACCTTGAAGATGGAAACGAAGAGGCGGCGGGGCTGGCTCTGTACCGTGCCCAGCGCGGGTTCCCGAAAAACCGGCAGTTCCGCAAGATGATGCAGGTACCGGCCAACGAGCGCCTGCTTCAGCAGACGGAAGCGTTTTACCTGCAGGATAATGCCCGCCGGCTGCCGGAAGTTGACAAAGAGCTCTACTACGCGGTGGATATGAAGCAAAACACCATCGAAATGACGGAGAAGGGGCAGGACTTCATCACCAAGGCGGACGAGGACGAGGATTTCTTTGTTATACCGGATATCGGAACGGAAACCACCGATATCGACGAGGAGATGGAAGCGCTTGAAAGAGAGAAGATCGCGGAGATTGAAAGCAATGATGAGTTCAGTGAAGAGTACAAGCAGAAAAAGATTGAGGAGGCCAAAGAGGAGGTTAAGCAGGAGCGGGAAAAACGTTTTAACGAGTTGCGTCGAACTTTTTCCGAGCGCAGTGACCGTATTCACACCGTCAATCAGCTATTGAAAGCCTATACCCTGTTCGAACGCGAAGAGGAGTATATCGTACAGGAGGGCAAGGTACAGATTGTAGATGAGCACACCGGCCGCGTACTTTCCGGCCGCCGTTACTCCGACGGGCTTCACCAGGCGATTGAGGCCAAGGAGGATGTAAAAGTGGAGGCCACGACCCAGACCTACGCCACCATCACCCTGCAGAACTATTTCCGGATGTATCACAAGCTGTCGGGCATGACCGGTACGGCCGCCACGGAAGAGGGCGAATTTACCGAAATTTATGACCTGGATGTGGTTGTCATCCCCACCAATGAACCGGTTATCCGGGATGACAAGGAAGACCTCGTCTTTCGCACGAAGCGGGAAAAATACAACGCCGTTATCGAAAAAATTCAGGAGTATCATGACAAGGGACAGCCGGTGCTGGTCGGAACCACCAGCGTGGATGTATCGGAGACGATCAGCCGGATGCTGAAGCGGCAGAATATCCCGCACAACGTGTTGAACGCAAAGCAACACGCCCGCGAAAGCGAAATTGTGGCGCAGGCGGGAAATCCCGGCGCGGTAACGGTGGCAACCAACATGGCGGGGCGTGGTACCGACATTAAGCTGGCACCGGGCGTGCGCGAAAAGGGCGGGCTGGCAATTATCGGAACCGAGCGGCACGAGTCGCGCCGTATTGACCTGCAGTTGCGCGGACGAGCGGGCCGGCAGGGCGATCCCGGAGTATCCCAGTTTTATGTTTCTCTGGAAGACGACCTGATGCAGCTTTTCGCTTCTGACCGGGTCGCCAAAGTGATGGATCGACTCAATTTTGAGGAGGGTGAAGTGATCACCCACTCGTGGATCACCAAGTCGCTGGAACGGGCCCAGAAAAAAGTGGAGCAAAACAACTTCAGCATCCGCAAGAAGCAGCTCGAATATGACGATGTGCTGAATAATCAGCGTGAGGTTATCTACGCCCGGCGCAAACACGCGCTGGAGGGCGACCAGCTGCGCAGCGATATCTACGAAATGGTGGAGGACCTCGTAGAACGCGTGGTGGAAGAACACTTTCCCGAAGGGGAATTTGAACAGTTGCGCGAGACGATCCTCCGGTTCCTGGCCGTGGATATAGAGCTGGAGGCCGAACAGATGAAGCGGATGCGGGAAGACGGCCTGATCGATCATATCATTGACAAGGCGTTCGAAGCCTATCGCAAGAAGGAGCAAATGATCTCCGAGCCGCTGTTTGAGGTGATTAAAAACATCAAGGAGTCGGATGCGGAAAAAAAGCCGACAAAAGTCCAGGTTATCTTTACTGACGGAATCCGCCGTATGCGGGTGGTGGTGGATGTGGACCGGGCCATGGAAAATGAAGGGCATGAAGTGGCACGTGCGCTGGAACGCACCGCGATACTGTCTACCATCGATGACAAATGGATGGAGCACCTGCGGGAGCTGGATGCCGTCAAGGAGGGTATCGGGCTGCGCGCGTTCGGACAAAAAGATCCCCTGCTGGAGTATAAGAGGGAGGCGTTTGAGATGTTCAAGCAGCTGATTGACCAGATCAACCAGGAAGCCGTATCGTTGATCTGGAAAGCGATACCGGAGATGCAGGCCAAAGACCAGCAACTGAAGCAGGCCGGCAAGCAGAAAGCCAAGGTGGATATGAATCGCGCAAAAACCCAGCATGCTGATTCCACCAACATGGGCTTTAAAACGGGACAGGAAAACGGCGGTCAGCAGCAGCGGAGCGACAAGAAACCGGAACCGGTAACCGTGGAAGAGGAACCCGGGCGCAACGATTACGTGAAGGTGCAGAACATGAACAGCGGTGAAGTGATAGATATTAAATGGAAGAAAGCCAAGCGGATGATTGAGGATGAAGGCTGGATTCTTATCGAAAAATAGTTGTTGGTTATCGGTTATTTGTGGATTCGTCATTCCCAGTAACCAATAACTAATTAACCAATAATCAAATGGGATGGACGTACTGGGTATCGACATAGGCAGTTACGGCATCAAGGGGTGTATCGTCGATACCGAGAAAGGCGAGCTGATATCCGACCGTTACAGTACCCCTCCGCTGGATGAAACGGCGCCCCATAAAATACTTGCACGCCTTCATGATGTGGTAAATAAACATTTTAAATGGAAGGGACCGGTTGGATGCGCCTTCCCGGCTGCGGTCAATCGGGGAGTCGTACTATCGGCAAAACGTATCGACGACTCATGGACCGATGCCGATGCCACTCAACTCTTTTCCGAGATTACCGATAATCCGGTCTCTGTGATTAACGATACCGATGCCACCGGAATCGCCGAAATGCGTTTTGGTTCGGGGAAAAATCACCATGACGGCACTGTTATTGTATTAACCGTGGGGACAGGCATCGGGTCGTCCCTTTTCCGGGATGGACTGCTGGTGCCCAATACGGAACTGGGCCTTATTGAGATAGGGGGCGCCACTATTGAAAAACATGCCTCAAACAGAACCCGCAAAGAGGAGGGTATCCGAAAAAAGACATGGGGCAAACGGCTGCAGGAGGTTTTGGAAGTCCTTGAGACCATTTTTCACCCCGATCTTTTTATTCTAGGCGGACAGCTGAGTCGCAAGGCTGACAAAACCTTCCCCTATATCAAAATAAATACCGCATTCAAAGCGGCGGGTTTTATGAATGATGCCAGTATCGTGGGGGCTGCTATCGTGGCATCCGGCGAAGAGGCCCACCTTCAGTATCAATAAGGTTCCGACTCCCCCCTTCGAATCTCACTTCCCGCTTTTCAATCATAACTGCCACAAGGGGAAAGGACCCGTGTTCTCCATTCCGGCACTCCCTTCGAAATTCATCATCCCTAAATATACATTCATAATTCTCCTTCTGCCCCGACAAACGAAGCGAAGGCGTAGTTTCGTTATTTGATTATACCAATAACGAACTCCTAAAACCGGTACCTGATCTCTGCTGGCCGTCACGGGGAAAAGGGTCTGCAAAAGTTGATTTTCAGAAACATACAGGAGGTAAAAACGAACTGGCTGGAAGGCGATAAAAAAGCATTAGAAAATTTTATAAAATGAATTAAATCAATTATTTATACATAAATTGTTATGCGATGATTACGCACGGAGAGACTTCCCTTTTATAGTAAAAGAGAGACATACAGGGAGCCAAAATTTAATCCTCCTCGCTTTCTAATAAAAGGCTTAAATCAAGAACGCCAAGTAACTAAAATTGTGGCAGAGAGGTAGGTATATAGAATGATTAAAATTATTGTCAGTGCTGAGGATATACTGATTAACGAGAAGATACGAAAACTAATGATGGAGGGACCGCTGCAGACAAATGTATTGGGAGGGGTGCGAACCACTTCTGAGTTGATGGGGATGCTGGAGCAGGAGCTGCCCAATATTATTATCCAGCACGTGGGGGCCGGTGGCATGCCCAAACTGGACGCCTTGTACCAGGTTACCTACTCCTTCCTGGGACTTCCCATCCTTGCAGTGGGATCCGGCTTTGACGACGATATGGTTGCTGAGATTATCAAGGCCGGAGCCATGGGGTACCTCGAGGTCAGTAATCTCGATACCGTGCTGGCGGCCGCCGTTGATATGCTGGTAAGTCAAAAGGAGAACTTTATAAGCAAGGAGGTGGCCAAAAAGCTCTCGGATGATATTCACATGATCAACCTGAATGTTCGAAAACAGCGGCTATCCGATAAGGAATTAAAGGTGATGAAAATGATAGCAGAGGGCTTTGACATGCAGGAAATTGCCGATGAACTTTCGGTAAGCGTGCGAACCATATATACCTACCGGTCGCGAGTGATGGAGAAGATGGGCCTTAAATCAAATATTGCGATCAGGCACTACGTGCTCGACCAGCACCTGATCGAAAACGACGGGTAGTTTCCCAAGAGAAAGCCGGTGTAACATTGAGCCTCAAATATCGCGTATACTGCGTGTTTGAGTTGTCAATGTGAACGAAAACTATCTTTCAACCATGAGTCAGGAAAAATCCACTGATGGAGAAGAGAGTAGCGCAGGCCTTCTGAACACAAAGCTCGTCATGACCTCAAGTGCCCTGTTCCTGGGAGTACTGGGAGTGCCGACCTCCTTTTTTGCCCCGGAAATTCTGGAATACTACGGGACCCCGCCCGAAGGGGTAGAGGTTTTATTCGTAAAAGCAGCGGGTGCGATGTACCTCGGATTTGCCATACTCAACTGGATGGCACGGGGTAATATAATCGGGGGTATCTACAGCCGCCCGGTGGCACTGGGTAATTTTTTTCATTTTGCAGTTGTTGCTGTCATGCTGCTTAAACGGCTGATCCTGGAAAGTCATTCCGCAATAATAGTAATTGCAGCCGTGGCATATACGGTGTTTGCCTGTTGTTTTGGATATATTATCTCCACGGGCGGGCAGTCCTGCGGGTAAGATTCCGGGTCTGTTCGGACTGAAACCAGAATTCATGTTTTTCACAGTGTCAGCCTGTCTTTTACACTACCAAGCTGATTCATACAAAGCAGGATCCGGGGCCAGCTCTTGCAAACTGTATGTTTCCGGTAGTATATATTGTAAATTAGCATGCTCCAGACTGCACAGGCTCTCCTGCATAATGTATTTGGATGATCTCAATCGAGCGTTCGCTGTTTTGTTTTGAGGTGCAAACAGGCCCGGTCATCCAGTATTATATACGTTAAAATGTGTAAATCATGATGTACGGGGGCGGGTCAGAATTTGTGTTTTCTCTCGTTGCAGGTTATATATGTTCTTTTTACACTTAATAATCGCTGGGATTGATAAGGGATATGGGATTCTGCTTCATCCAGCCTCAGTACGTAATTTTCAAACGATAAATAAGGCTATCAATATGCGTGTATTAAAAGAATGCTTGTTGCTCACTGTGATTGGACTGGTTTTTGCCGGTTGCGAATCTTCTGAACAGGAAATCGATGTTGTTGTCGATGACGGGCCGGGTCCCATCCAGGTGCTGTTTTTAGGTCACGACAGTGAGCACCACAACTCGGAGGCCTATATGCCGATTCTTGCTTCGGCGCTGGCCGACGACGGTATCCACTTTAGCTATACTGAAGATCCGGCAGACCTGAACGGGCCAAACTTGGCCAAGTATGACGCCCTGATGTTATATGCCAACCACGACTCAATCACCACCTCACAGGAGCAGGCGCTGTTGGACTTTGTGGAAAGCGGCCGGGGATTTTTGCCCATCCATTCGGCCAGTTTCTGTTTCCGAAACTCCGAGGCGTTCATAGAGCTGGTCGGCGCGCAGTTTTTGGAGCACGAGACCGGCACGTTTACCGCCGATATTGTAAACCGGGATCATCCGGTTACCGACAGTCTCTCCGAGTTTGAGACCTGGGATGAAACCTACGTCCACCACATGCATAACGAGGACCGCACGGTGCTGATGCAGCGGGAGGAGGAACCGTGGACCTGGACCCGCACACACGGGGAGGGCAAAGTTTTTTATACCGCCTACGGGCACGATGAGCGCACATGGTCAAAAGCCGGGTTTCAGGAATTGCTGAAAGAGGGCATTATCTGGTCGGTCAGCGACCAGGTGCGGGAAGACTGGGAGGCGTTTGCCGCAACGATCCCGGAGTTGATTTATGAGGAACGGGAGGAGATCCCGAACTATCGCCAGCAGGATCCACCGCCCCAGTACCAACTGCCGCTGAGTCCGGAGGAATCACAAAAATTAACACAGGTTCCGGTCGGTTATGAGCTGGAGCTGTTTGCCGCGGAACCGGATGTCATCAATCCCATCGACATGACGTGGGACGCCCAGGGCCGCCTGTGGGTAATCGAGACGGTCGATTACCCCAATACGGTGCGCGAGGAGGATGGAGTCGGAGATGACCGTATTAAAATTCTCGAAGATACCGACGGCGACGGTCGGGCCGACAAAACCACCATTTTTGCAGAGAACCTGAATATTCCCACCAGCCTTACGCTGGTCAACGGCGGGGTGCTGGTCTCACAGGCACCGGATTTCCTGTTTTTAAAGGACACCGACGGGGATGACAAAGCCGACACGCGGGAGAAGGTTATCAGCGGTTGGGGTACGTTCGACACGCACGCGGGGCCCTCTCACCTGCAGTACGGGTATGATAACCAGATCTGGGGCACGGTCGGGTATTCCGGCTTTGAAGGGACCATCGGCGGAGAGGAATATGAATTCCGCCAGGGATTTTACCGGTTTAATACTGACTTTGAAAACCTGGATTTCGAATTTTTGACAGCCACCTCCAACAATACATGGGGACTGGGATTCAACGAAACTTTTGAGGTGTTTGGCTCTACAGCCAACAACGAGCATGTGGTGTACATGGGCATTCCACAGCGCTATTACCAGGAATATGAATGGCCGGAAGGCACCGAGCGACAGCAGTGGAGCGCGGGCCGCAAGAAGATTGACGGCCACTACGCCATGCACCCGATCACGCGCGATTACCGCCAGGTGGATGTGCACGGTGGATTTACGGCCGCTTCGGGATTTAAGTTTTATACGGCAAGAGAGTTTCCGGAGGAATACTGGAACCGGGTGGCGTTTGTCAGCGAACCGACCGGGAACCTGCTGCATCGCGCCGTGATTGAGGAAGATGGGGCTGGTTACACCGAAAAAGATGGGTGGAATATCCTGGCCAGCCGTGATGAGTGGGTCTCCCCCGTCCAGGCGAAAGTGGGTCCCGACGGGGCGCTCTGGATTCTTGACTGGTATAACTTCATGATCCAGCATAATCCCACTCCCACCGAAGAGAGCGCCGGCTGGGATGCTGAAAACGGCGCGGGAAATGCACACATAAATCCGCTTAGGGATCGAACCCACGGGCGCATTTACCGCCTTACCTACAACGGGGCCGAGCACACCAATACCATCAGCCTCAGCAAAGAAGACCCGGGCGCGTTGGTTGAGGCTCTCGGACACGATAATATGTTCTGGCGACTCACCGCACAGCGGCTGCTGGTGGAGCGCGGGGAGACTGATGTGCTGGATGAGCTGTACGGGCAGATTCGAAATACTGAAGTAGATGCCCTTGGCCTGAATACCGCTGCTCAACACGCCTTGTGGACCATGCACGGGCTTGGAGCCCTCGACGGGCAAAATGAGGAGGCCCTCCAGGTGGCGATAGAAGCCCTGGAGCATCCTGCGGCGGGCGTGCGAAAGGCGGCGATAGAAGCCCTGCCGCGAATCGAAAAGGCGAATGCAGCCATTCTTGGATCCGGGGTGCTGCAGGATCAGGACGCTCATACACAGCGAACGGCCATCCTGTCCACCATTGAGATGCCCGAGAGCAGCGAGATCGGGAAAGCGCTTTACAGCCTGAGTCAAAACCAGCAGGTGGTGGAAGATGAATGGCTGGCGGAAGCACTGAAGCTGGCAGCCAGCAAGCATGAGGAAGGCTACAGGGCGGCAAGCGGGGCGGAAGCGTCAGGAAGTAGCGATACTTCGGGCGAATCCGCGGCGGCCTCGGGAGATGTGAAAACAATCCGGATCAGCGCCGTGGTCAACGAGCTAAAATATGACATCGAAGAGTTTTCGGTTGAAGCCGGCCAGCAGGTGGAAATCGTGTTTGAAAATACCGATTTCATGCAGCACAACCTCTTGATTGTGGAACCTGGAGCCCTGCAAAAGGTTGGGGAGGCGGCCGATGACCTGGCAGCGGATCCCGAAGGCAGCGACCTGCAGTATGTGCCCGATATGCCGGAAGTGCTCCACGCCACCAACCTGGTGAATCCCAACCAGACGATAACACTTTCGTTTACCGCTCCGGAAGATCCGGGCGATTACCCGTACGTATGTACGTTCCCGGGGCACTGGCGTACCATGCAGGGTGTGATGAATGTAATTGCAAACTAAGCACGTAATTTGAATCTTAAAGTAGTACAGTATCGTGGATGTATCATTTGGTGTAAGTACCTGGGTGTGGCTCTCTCCATTTAAAACGGAATCTGTAGCCCTCCTTCCCAAAATTAAAGAGATGGGATTCGATGTGGTTGAGATACCGGTTGAAGATCCCACGATAATTGACGGGAAGCGAGTCAAAGAGGCACTTGAGAAATACGATTTAAAACCTGTGGTTTGTGGAGCCTTTGGCCCGAGCCGGGATTTGACAAGTAAGGATCCGACTGATCACCAAACCTGTTTTGATTACCTGGGCGCGTTGATGGACTTGTGTGAAATCTGGGAAACCGATTTTGTAGCGGGTCCGATGTATTCGGCGGTGGGAAAAACGCGAATGCTTTCGCCCGAAGACCGGAAGGCCGAGTGGGAACTGGCCGTACAAAACCTGCGGAAGGTGGCCCAAAAAGCGGGCGAGCGGGGACTGGAGCTTGCAATTGAACCACTCAACCGCTTCGAATCGGATCTGGTAAATACGACGGAAGATGTACTGCGTATGACAGAGGATATCGGCCATCCCGCCGCCAAAATTATGGTGGATGGTTTCCACATGAGTATCGAGGAGCGGAGTCTTGAAGAAGCAATCAAGATAGCGGGCGACAAGCTGATTCATGTGCAGGTTTCGGAGAATTACCGGGGCACGCCGGGCACGGGACAGACCGACTGGGAGAGTTTCCGGCGCGGACTGGAAGCGATCAATTACCAGGGATATGTGAATATCGAAAGTTTTACCTCCGACAACCAGGAGCTGGCCGATGCGGTCTGTATCTGGAAGCCGTTTGCCGACGACCAGGATCAGCTGGCCCGGGAAGGACTTACTTTCTTAGAAAAAACCTTTAAATAAAAACAGATATTTTATTATGCCAGACAACCAAGTAAACATAGCGATTATCGGGCTGGGTTTCGGTGCGGAGTTCATCCCGATCTACCAGAAGCACCCGCAGGCGAACAT
>NZ_JBINJF010000037.1:0-27802 GCF_043951865.1 Halalkalibaculum sp. DA3122 | reverse complement strand
ACCAGCAGTACTGCAGCTATTCGCAACAGCATGCCCAGCGGGTTTGCTCTCCTTCTATCCAACTGCCTGGGAACCGGTCCATACTCAAATTTATCAGTCTTTTTCTCCCTTTTGATCTGCTCTCTGATAATATCCCAGGCACGCCTCTTGTTTCCCATCTTCAACACGTTTCCCGAAATGTCCCAGAGGTTTTGCAGCTCTTCCAGCTCCTCCTCGCGAGCGGGATCTTCATCAAGCCACTCATTAACGAACTTTTCATCTTCCCGGGAGTACTCACCGGTCACATATCGTTTTATCTGTTCGGGATATATCTCACGTAAACCCACGGTAATCTGCTATTAAGGCGAATGTTATCATTATTTTTCCTGCGTTCTTACTACAATGACAACTACATCTGTGGTTACCGTGACAGCTGCCTGGGAAAAATTCTTTGATAAATGTGTTTATCACCCGTCACCCGCAGGGAATGGGAATGAGGAATGATGAATGAAGGAGTAAGAATGATGAATTGCGAAGGCGACGCAAGGCACTCTCCCCCGCGTACGGGACAGCTGACGGTTGAAGACGCCGGCTGGCAACGGGATCTCCCGCGATACAGCCCTCCCCCCTCTCCTGCCCGGCAGAGGGTTTTTTATCTACTCGATATTATGCCGGTATCTTCTGACAAAAAAGATGGTATCTTTTTCTCCTTAAGATGGTATCTTTTTTTGTATAAGATGGTATCTTTTTTCACAGGAGCTATTGCCCCGGTTGTTTAGGGTTTTCTTTGTTCATTTTTTCATCGAAGAAAAACGAAAAAAAGCCGCTGAGGATGGGAATTATGAATGAAGAATTAAAAATAATGAATTTCGAAGGGGAGATCGTTTGAACGAGTTATAGCACCATGCCCAAGACCGGAAGAAGTTCTGTCTAACGAGGGAGCAAGCTAAAAATATACAACCTGGCCTTTCCGGCCTTGAATGGGGCGCGGAGGCCGAAGCAGGCGGGGGTGGATGTTGCACCGGTGAAGGTTTTGATAGCGGGCAACTTGCGTGACGGACCATCAACATCCACGCCTGCTGAGGCTGTAGCGTTTGGCCCATTCACCACCTTGATTTTTTCGTCCCTTTTGGATCAAGCCAAAAGGGACACCTCGTGTTGGGAAAATAGTCCCCTTTTTCACATTCAGGCTTTTTAATCATCTTTCCTTGTTCATTTTTTCATCGAAGAAAAAACGAACCTTAAAAAACCGCTGGCGGAGGATGGGAATTATGAATGAAGAATTAGAAATGATGAATTTCGAAGGGGAGATCGTTTGAACGAGTTATAGCACCATGCCCAAGACCGGAAGAAGTTCTGTCTGACGAGCGAGCAAGCTACAAAATATACAACCTGGTCTTTCCGGCCTTGAATGGGGCGCGGAGATCCTGCCGGTATACCTTGTCTGATGGCCAGCTCGGCTCGAAACCTGCGAGGTTTGTATGATTAAAAAGGGCCGCTTTGTCTTAAATGGGCTGCTTTTCTTGAAAAGGAAACCTGGCAGGGTTGGGAGGAAAGCGTTGTTCGAAACCCTCGGGGTTTTTCTTCAACGGTGGCTGCCCGTTACTACCAGGACCGCTTTTGCGGACCGGAAACCCCGGGGGTTTTAGAAAGGGCTTCGTTCTCTACCTCTCCACGCCTGCACAGGCGGCAGCGTTTGCCCCATTCACCGCCTTGAATTTTTGGTTCCTTTTGGATCAAGCCAAAAGGGACAACTCGGGTTGGGGTAAGAGGCTAGCGTGACTTTTAAAACGGTCTCTAATTCATTTCGAACAGAGTACCCCGCTTTTAAGACTCGTTTTATATCCGGACACCTTGAAGATTCAGACCATGAGACTGGAAAACACAATTAACGAAACCAACAACTCAGAAAAGCGCTCCCTCAGGGTAGCCAGTGCTCTTCTGATCTGTGTGTCTACGGTATTTTCTGAAATATCCAAAAAATCGGCAATCTCCTTGTAGGTCATGTCCTGGTGCCGGCTCAGGACAAATATGAGCCTGCGCCTTTCGGGCAGATCTTGAATGGCTTGTTCAACTTCCTTGAGCAGCATTTTGTAGTGGAGATTTCTGTCTAATTTGGACTCCCTTGGCTGGTTCTTATGCAGGGCTTTTTTTTCTTCTTCCCACTCTTGCTCTGTATCCCGGTGTTTCAAGTGGTTTAAACTCATATTCCTTCCTGCCCTGTATAGATATGATTTAATTGAGGTCTGGATTGTCAGGGTCGTGCTTATTCGCCATACCTTCAGAAATAATTCCTGGACTATTTCTTCAGCAATGGCCTCTGATTTGACATATCCCCATACAAATCGCACCAGGGGTTCGTAGTATTTATCAAATAGCTCTTCAAAAGCCTCCTCATCCCCATCTTTAACTTTTTCGAAAAGTAACTTGTCACTCATCCAATACCCTGCTCTTTTCGTAGGATTTTAAATAAATCCTACCATTAACTATCCCCTTCTCCTTTGTAGGAGTAATCGAATCCCTTCCGTACTTACAACTTATGCTATTTATTGAAAACTTTTATCCAGTTGATTAAATCAATCATTACTCTGCATTATCAGATTCAAAAACTTCCACACCCAATCAAGGGACTGGAAGTTACATTAGGGTTTTATGGGAAAATTCAATATTAAAAGTCAGTAGTGTCCAATTAAGACAATTTGATGCCTAAACCTTTCTCAAAAAACTTGATTAATTTTCATTGGCTTTATTGATGCCTCCTTTTATAGGTAAGACAATCGAATGGAGGCTTTCCGTGACAACAATTCACCGTAGGGGAAATCTCATATCAGAAACCCTCAAATTTTGACAGATGCGCACCACCGGCTAAAATCCATATCATCCTGAAACCGCGGATGGGGACAGTACCGGATTCGAAGCGTCCGGGATACGTTTTGGTTGACAAGGTTTTAAAAACGCAAATCTCTAAACCTATTTTGCATACTGAATAGCATAGAGAAAGTTTAATTTCAGTTTTTAAACACAGCTGTTGTATGATTAAATTGGATCTCGAAGTATGGGTGAGCTTGCTACCGAAACAGCTATATTAAAACGTTAAGAATAAAATGCGATTATATTGAAAAGATTAGCATCATATCTCTCAATTTTCATTCCACTTATTTTAATTCATGGTTGCAATTCCCATGAATCAAATGATTCAAGAAGTGGAAATTTATTCCAGCTAATTCCCGTCTCAAAAAGTGGTATTCATTTTTCGAATGATATAATCGAAAATGCTGATAATTTTTTTCTTGATTTCAACTACGTCTACGACGGGGCGGGACTAGCCGTTGGCGATATCAACAATGATGGTCTGCCGGATATTTATTTTGTGGGAAACCAAGTCTCAAATAAGTTGTATCTGAATAACGGAAGTTTTGAATTTGAGGATATCACCACAAAAGCCGGCGTGGATGGGGGACCGGGTTGGCACAACGGGGCGGTCATGGTTGATATAAATAATGATGGATATCAGGATATTTATGTTACCCGCGGAGGTTGGAAGGATACCGAAGAAGAACGCAAAAATTTACTTTTTATCAACCAGGGAGATCTGACCTTCAAGGAACAGGCTGCAAAATATGGGCTGAATGAAACCGGTTATTCCCTTCACGCCTCTTTCTTTGACTTGGATAACGACGGCGATCTGGATGTGTATATCACCAATCGACCCGAATCATTCTTTATCCCTATTCCTGAAGTCCTCAAGGGAAAACAAGATCCAGGCGACCTTGCCAGGGATAAACTCTATCTAAACGAAGGGGGAACGTACACAGAAGTTGGACTACAGAAAGGCATCACAGGCAATTTTGGATTCGGACTGAGTGTGGTAACCGCTGACGTCAACCAGGATGGTTATTCGGATATTTATGTTGCCAATGATTTCCTGGAAGATGACTATTTATATATCAATCAAGGGGATGGAACATTTAACGAAAGCATTGACAAAGCCACAAACCACATCTCGTTTCATTCGATGGGAACGGATATTGTGGATATTAACAATGATGGTTTGGAAGATATAATCGTTACCGAAATGCTGCCTGAGGATTACATTCGATCAAAAACATCTATGGCCCACATGACGCGAGAGGATTATCGTGAAATAATAGAGAGTGGATTTCACCACAAGTACATGCATAATGTGCTGCATCTAAACCAGGGGAATGGTTTTTTTAGTGAAATATCCCAGCTCGCAGGCGTTTCAAAAACTGACTGGAGCTGGGCTGTTCTGGGAAGTGATTTTAACAATGACGGCTATCGGGATCTATTTATCTCGAATGGTTTATTGCGGGATGTGAATAACAGGGATGCTGAAGCCAGGGGAGTAAAAATTGTGCAGGAAAATGCACACCAATTTTCCTCCCAAGAAGAATTGATTCGCGGACTAGCCACCGATTTGATCAACCAGTATCCCAAAAACAAACTGCCAAACTATATTTTCAAAAATAATGGCAATTTAACGTTCTCCAACAAGTCTTCCGAATGGGGATTGGATCAAGCTAGTGTATCCCACGGAGCTGCAGTTGCGGATTTTAATAATGACGGCACGTTGGATTTGGTTGTCAATAACATGGATGGGGAGGCGTTTCTCTATAAAAACAGCGCCGATGAGTTGCGCGAAAATAATTATCTGCGGGTGAAGCTTAAGGGACCTCCTGGCAACATTGACGGGTTAGGTGCAAAAATACATTTGGAATACGGCAATGAGCAACAGTTTTTTCAAATGAAAACAACCCGGGGATATCTTTCCTCGAGTCCTCCGGTTGCCCATTTCGGCCTGGATACAGCAAGCACCATAGACTTAGTTACGGTCACATGGCACGACGCAAAACAAAGCAGACTCCGGAATATTGAGGCTAATCAAATGTTGGAGCTATCATACGAGGATGCTATACGTGTCAAGCCAAACAAACAGGAAACAGAACCGATATTCAGCGATGTCACCTCCCAGTGGTTTGATCCACCCTATATTCACCGGGAGAATGAATTCGATGACTACCAGCAACAGCCGCTGTTGTCTCACAGCCTCTCAACAGAGGGACCATTTATAACAACCGGTGATGTTGACGGCAATGGATTGGACGATTTTTATGTCGGAGGAGCCCATGGTCAGCCGGGTCAGCTTTTCCTGCAGAAAAAAGAGGGAGGGTTTGAACGGAAAAAAAATCCCGCGTTTGAAGATGACGAAGACCATGAAGATATGGGAGCTCTTTTTTTCGATGCAAACGGAGATCAAGCTCTCGATTTATATGTGGTTAGTGGAGGCAACGAGTTTCCTCAACATGCCTCCATGTATCAGGATCGTCTCTATATTAATGACGGAGCGGGAAATTTCACACGATCATTTGATCTGCCTGAAATTACAGCCAGCGGGTCCTGTGTAGCTGCAGCCGATTACGATGGCGATGGCGATTTGGATCTTTTCGTAGGGGGGCGTCATGTACCGGGTATGTACCCCTTTCCGCCCAAAAGTTACCTGTTGCAAAATAATGGAGGAGAGTTTGAAGACGTGACGAATACAGTAGCACCTGAGTTTAACAAATTAGGAATGGTCACCTCAGCTGTGTGGACCGACATAGACGGGAAAGGAGATCCTGAACTGGCTGTAGCAGGAGAATGGATGCCGATCCGTATATTTAAACTTATCGATGAGGAGTTTAAGGAGATATCCTCCGCATTTTTGTCTGATGGCAGCAGCACAAAAGGCTGGTGGAATACCATTATATCGACCGATGCTGACGATGATGGCGATCAAGACCTGATTGCCGGAAATATCGGGTTGAATTACAAGTTCAAGGCCACCAGTGAGCGCCCATTTCATATCTTTGCAGATGATTTCGAAAACAATGGGATTGTAGATATTGTATTGGCAACTAATCACAATGATGAATTGGTTCCTGTGGCCGGAAAAGACAGGCTGGATCAACAAATTCAGAGTATCGCTTCTGAATTTTCGACCTATCGTTCGTTCGCAAAAGCGAACCTGGAGGATCTGCTCGGCTCCGGAATTGATGATGCACTGCACTATGAAGCCAATAATTTTGCAAGCGTACTTTTAGAGCACTCCGAAGGTGATTTGACATTGCGGGAACTGCCAACCGAAGCCCAGTTTTCTTCCGTAAATGCAGTTGTTGTGCTCGATTATAACAGCGATGGTATAAAAGATCTGCTGGTTGGGGGAAACAGGTTTAATGTAGAATTTGCAACTACCAGGGCGGATGCCTCGGTGGGATTATTGCTAAAGGGTAAAGCAGACGGAGACTTTGAACCGCTGCCTGTGGATGAAAGTGGTATTTTCATTCCTTACGACGTAAAGGATATTAAACCGATTAGACTTGGCGAAAATAGCTTGGGAATACTGGTAGGATCAAATCAGGATAAACTCAGACTTTACAGACTAAATAATTGACCTTTCGTTCCTTGTACACCGTCAGATACCGTCCTGCAACAAATGGGGTAACATCGAACGTAAAAACCTGATCAAGGAGTCAAGATGTAAGTGGGGCATCCTCAAAAAGTCACAACTGTCCCTTCCCAAGGCAGGGATGTTCCTTTTTGTGTGAACAAAAAGGAACCCAAAAAATCACCGGCGTGGGGATTTATTCGCCTGGCTGCACTTCGCTGCGGCTAAAAGAACCCCAGATATTTCCGGTGGGAGCTCCTCCCGGGAAATAGCATTTTTCCGCACGCCGGGTCTCACCCAGTACCTGTTGCAGGGGTTCTTTCTTCACGCCTCCGCTACGTTTGCCCGGGCGGCTTATAAATCCGTAGGCCGGAGGGATCCCTCCTATTTTCACCAGCACCAAAGTCTAGAAACCCACTGCTGCTGGTGCCAACAACGCCTGCCAGAAAAGATAATCAGGAGGCTGAAGAAAACTTTAATAAATCAACATCTGGGATTTATGGTGAGTGTTGCAGGTACCCAGTTCGTCAGTTCCGACCACTCGGAATTTTCTTCACCTCAACAATGAACACCCCATACCGAATCCTGCAGGCTACAACCGAATTTCAGGATAGCTATTGCTGCTGCCGGGGATATCATGTGCAGTATGATTTGAAAAAAATCAAGAAAACCTTGCATTTCGAACAGCCACATTAACCGCTAAATCATTGTTAGACATACAGTAAAATTAGAAAAGGATGCCCTAAGTATGGTCCAAGTGGCTTTCTCACTCCGATATCTTGATTACGAATTCAAATAGTGTGGTTTTGTACCTCCCCGTTCACTGGAAACATGGGCTGCTTCAACCAGGGCCATCGTCTGAACAGCATCGGGGACCAAACTGGTGAACTCGTTGGACGTTTCAAGCAGATGACATTGAAAACTGCCCATAGATCCGGCAAAAGCATCTGGAAACCAGGAGCCCTCGATATCCACCCGCTGCCAATTGGGATCTGTTCCCTCATCCAACAAACAGTATTCAAACGTGTCCTCCGCCCCTTCCGGATAATTCATGTTTACGCCCAGTGTAATCGTTACCGCTCCTTTCGTTCCCTCGATCTTCACAAATGATTCCTGATGGTCAGATCCAAATTCATGTCCGTGGTTTGTACTGATAACCGCTCGTGTACGATCCCCGTAGTCCAAAATCATCGTACTCTTGGTGGAAGCCAGATTCTCCATCTTAGGATGTTTAACCGTTTTGGCATAGATCCCTTTCGGGTTTCCCAGGAACGAGCGAACCAAATCAAGGTAGTGGATACTGTGATACAGGATTTCCACTCTCGGCAGATCATACAGGAACTCCCACAGATGCCATGGGGTATAAACGTTGAGACGGATTTCGATATCATGTATTTCGCCCAGGGCCCCTTCCCGGATCAGGTTCCGGGCTGCCAGTATATGGGGCGCGTACCGTAATTGGAAGTTTACACCGGCCGTCATCTGTTTTTCGTCACAAATGTGAGCTATCTTTTGGGCTTCATCCCAATCTTCACCCAGTGGCTTTTGTATCAGCGCTGCTGAATTTGAGGGTAAATATTCCAGTACACCCGCAATCTCCGAAGCGGGTACGGCGAGATCGTAAACCACATGTTGATTTGAATCGGTAATTAGTTCCTGCAGCGAACCGTAAACGTGTGGAATGCCATATTGCTCGGCAAGCGCTACCGCCTTTCCCTTTTGGATATCAAAAATTCCCTTAACAGGCAATCCCGCTTTTTGGTAGGCGGGCAGATGTGCATCCCGTACAATCCCCCCTGCCCCAATTATGAAGATTGGCCGCGGGGTTTCGGGCATGGTAACTTGGGTATGTAATGCTTGCTCCATTTAAAACAACAGGATTAAACGGTTTCAATGAGATCGGTACTGGCGCCGGGCTCTTGGGGAGTGTGATATCGTCCACCTTCAACTATGGCGGGATGTTTGAAGTACTCCCGCAGGTGGGGGATATATTCCAAAAAAAGCACCTCATGTCCCAGTGCTATATGATTATACAGAACCAAATGCTGGTGTATCTGTCCCATATCACCAACATGCGGTACGACCGGTATCCCAAATTTTTTTGATAAGATACTGACAGTCAGGAATTCGGCAACGCCCCCCACCCTGACAGCATCCACCTGGTTAAAACGCATGGCCCCGGCCTGCATAAAGTTTTTAAAAAGCACTTTGTTAGGAACATGCTCTCCCAGGGCAACAGGAACCGGGGCCAGTTGTTTGGCTATCGTCTGGTGCCCAAGCACGTCATCCGGATCAGTGGGTTCTTCAATCCAGTAGGGATCCATAGATTGCAGCTGCTTTCCCAATTTCAATGCCTCCGGTACGCTCCACTGTTGGTTTACATCCAGCATAATGGTGACGTCATCTCCCACCGTCTCCCGAACCAGAAAAGCCCTTCGCAAGTCCCGCTGTGGATCATCAGAACCTACCTTCAATTTCATGGCACCGAAGCCGGCATCGACGGCCTTCCTGGCATTTTCAACCAGTTTGGCATCCGGGTAGGAAAACCAGCCAACAGAAGTGTCGTAACCCGGATACCCTTTATCCAGGATCTTTTTACGACTTTCCCGATTTTCCATTTCATTGCGAAGAAGTTCCAACACATCCTGTTCGGTAAGCACGTCTTCCAGGTATCGAAGGTCCAATAGCTTTACCGTTTGCTGCGGGCTTAAATCCAGCAATAGTTTCCAAAGGGGCTGCTGCCGCTGCTTTGCCCAGAGATCAAAACAGGCGTTTGTTATCGCAGCCAGTGCAAGGTGCACAACCCCTTTATGGGGACCGAGCCACCGGTACCCGGGAGCATCGCTCATCCGCTGGGAAAGGGTGCCGAAATTTTCCATAACCTCTTCAATATCCTTTCCTTTGACGGGCTCTGCCAGGTATTCAATGGCCTTGCAGACCAGGTCATTCCCCTCGCCCAGTGTAAAGGCAAGGCCGTTACCGGTCTGATTCCGGCCGGTTTCAAGCCGACACACAGCATACGCATACTGTGGATTGGTGTGAACGGCATCGGCCCCGGCACCCTCTTTGAGCTCAAAGCGGCGGTCGCGTGTTACAACATCAGTAATAGTCATATAACCCGGATTATTCACGAATTAATAATAATTGAAGATTAAGCTGTTGATTATATTTTACATATCGGAAATAATCTGTAGCTCAAATTTGGGTATTGTCTAAAATAGCTGCGAAATTTTATCGTGTGCTGCGTTGAAATAAAAATAGCGCATTCAGCGTATCCAGATACACTTCATTTGCGATTTTAACTTCGCCTTGCTCACGACCAAATTTCTTGGTGAATAATCTGGGTTAACGGAAGTTATTGAAATAGGTAATAGAGAACTACCATAATCAGTATAAGTAAGGCAGAGAGCATGCGTGGATCTTTTGCTCCCTCCGGAGAACCTTCCAGAAACGATAGCGGGGAATCAAAACAGAGTCCCTTGATTTGATCAATTCCAGGTGGTTTCGTCACCAGACTTATTCCAGCATAAATTATACAACAAGTCACAAACAGCCACCACGCCTGCATCAGAAAAGGGATACCGTATACCTCTGTAAACAGTTTGACATCCCCTATTACGGGAAAATCGAGCAGGAAGACGGCAACGCCAAGCAGAAAGCCGGTCACCAGGGTTACATTCGCCGCCTGGCGGGTCCCCCGTTTCCAAAAGACCCCCATCACAAATACCGTTGCAATGGGAGGGGCAATGACCGACAGCAGCACGTTGATGGCATCAAAAATGCTTCTGAATTGTCCGACAAACGGTGACCAGAGAATCGCCAACACCATCACCACCACGGTTGTAACCCTTCCCGTAAGCACCTGCTGACGATCCGTAATGGACGGTTTTATCTTGCCCACAATGTCGACCGTGACCAGGGTAGCCGCACTATTCAACGCCGCAGCGATCGTGCTCATCAGTGCAGCCAGGAGCCCGGCCGCCATAAGACCTTTTAAGCCAACCGGCATCAATTCGGTAACAAGGACCAAAAAAGTGTCATTACTGTCTTGAATTTGGCTACCAAACAGTACATAGGCCAGTACACCGGGAAGGACCATAAAGAAAACCGGTAATATTTTTATAAACCCGGCGAATATCGGACCGGTTTTGGCGTCATACAGCGACCGGGCTCCCAGCACGCGCTGCACGATGGTTTGATCAGCACACCAGTACCAGATTCCCAAAACCGGGTAGCCAAGCAGCACGGCATACCACGGTAATGGAGAGTCTTCATGGGTGTGAATCATACTGAATTGCTCTGGTTTGGCCGCTTGTTTCAGTGCTTGCCAGGAATCAATACCGTATTCCGGTAACGACCAGATCGCCAGCAGGGTAACCAGAAAAGAACCTGTAATTAATATAACCGTTTGAAGCGTTTCGGTTACAACCACCGCTTTGAGTCCGCCTATTGCAGTGTACAGTACCGTTATAAATGAGATTAACAGGATCGAAACTACCACATCGATTCCAAAGAAATTTTCAACGACCACAGCACCTGCGTACAGGCTGACCCCGATATGCATAAACAGCGCACCAATGATACCTAAAAATGCCAGGAACGACCGGGCGAAGGGACCGTACCGCTTTTCCAAAAACTCCGGCAAGGTGGCGATCTCGTTTTCAAAGTAAAATGGAGCAAAAACAAGCCCCAGAATGATCAACAAAAAAGCGGCCATCCACTCGAAATTCCCCCAAACCAAGCCGTCGTTGAACCCGGATGCCGCCAGTCCCACGATATGAATGGTGGAAATATTGGAGGCAAAAAGGGCTGCCCCTATGACCGGCCACTTAAGCGAACGCGCTGCCAAAAAATAGTTCTTACTGGACATTTTCTGCTTTCGCACGCTCCAGATTCCCAGCGCCAGGATACCCAGCAGGTACAGGATGATCACAGATATATCGACAACACCTATTTGTGCATTTGACAGCATGTAGCCTGAGTCCCGATCTGAGATTAATTTATTATTTTAGCATACAGATAATTATGTATCTGTATTTGCTATTTAGTGAGCAAGAGGAATAGATACATTCCAGGTTTTTTCAAATTTCCAATAGTCACCCTCTGAATTAATGCCTGTAGCAGCAAAAAGGTGCGTTGGAACGCCATCTTGTATCAACAGCTGAGGTCGTTCAAATGCTGCCATCTCCAGGGTGTCCCCGTTGGCCCAGACCACATTGCGGGTATAGGCAAGCGGGTGCTCTTCAACATTCCATTCTGTTCCGTTTTCAGACCAGGCGTGCAATCCAGCTCCCCTTTGACCTGTAATCTGGCCCGTCATGTCTTTCGCAATAAGTTCATACCGATTTCCCGACCACCACACGTAGGGATCTTCTACATGTTTACTGCTCCGCCTGTCGGTGTCTTCGGGATTATCCCATTCCAGGATCGGCTCGTTACCTATTTGGGTATAAGGGCCTTCAAAATGATTAGCTTCGGCTGCTCCCAGCTTTAACAATCCCTGCATATCCCTTGTAGATTTATATATGAGTAGCACTGAGCTGTCTTTTCTAACTACAGGAGCAGGATTATTGGTGAATAAGGCATCCCATTCGCCGGGCCTGGGTTTCAGGATGGGTTTATCTTTTCTCTGCCACGGTCCCCAGGGCGACGACGCCGTAGCCAGCCCTATCCGCTGGCTCGAACGTGCTTCAACGATCTGTTCCTGTGTCAACGCCGAATCCGGGGGAACAAAATCGTAGGTCATACCGATATAGTAGAGCAGGTAGGTGTCTCCGATTTTGTGAATGGTGGGATTGTGCGTGGTCATGCCGTCCCAGTACTCGCTACCTCTTCGTTCAAAAACCACCTCCTGGAATTCATATGGTCCTTCCGGGGTTCGGGAAGTGGCATGTACAATTTCCGAATGGGTCATCCAGTTTGGAGCAAACGGTACGGACTTGGGCCAGCGAGAGGCGTAACCGTGGTACAGGCTGTCCCCTTTAATCACCGACATCCCCCAGACCCAGTACCCCTCCATCTCAAATCCGCCATTCACGGGGGCCGGTTGTAATCGTTCGATAAAACGCGAATTATGATGCGTACCATTGGAATCGGAGGTTTTGCAACTCCACGAATAAAAAACCAGTGCCGCAAATACCGTGATTAAAAGAGGTCGCATTCGGATCCTTCTTTCTATATTCAACTATTATCCCTACTTGTAGGAGGTACCGCCTTTTTCTGGCAACGCATCCTTTTTTATTCAGTAATTAACGTCAGCTCGAGTTAAGAAATATTGGGCATACAGCGTATATGGACGTTGGAGACCCTATTGGTAATGTTCATTTTTTCATCGATGAAAAAACGAACCAAAAAAATCGCCGGCTGGTGAAATTTTTGTCGCGTTCTCTCCACCGCAGCTAATACCATTTAACTCGATCCGCTGAAAAACGCGGATCTCAAACAGAAATGGTTTCTTTACGCTCCGGCTCCGGTCACTGTACCAACAAAAATTTCAAAGGCCGTTAGAAACATCTTCTCGTACTTACTTTTATTACATTCCTTATCCTGAGTTCTGCTTAATTAGTTTGTTCTGCACTAAACTGATTACTTACGAAAGGGAGCAAGTTACCCAACATACTTATCTGGCATATCACCATTACAGTTATCCATCTTTGCGATACACCGATAAGACATGCCGATCAGTGATACTCCCTGTACATCGCATCTTAAAGCGTTACTTCTGGTAGCCATGATTGCAAAAACCTGCCCGGCGGGAGATCAATACCGTAATCGTTCAACGGTATCCAGTCCGTCAGTTTCCCGATTTACCCTGAGTTCTATAACCGAGCCACCCGGGTCAGGTAACTGATCCGGCAGCGTAAGCTGTACCTCTTCTTTCAGCGTCCGCATTTTTATTTCATCACTGATGTTCAAAAAACGAGCACTGAGTACGTCTACTCCGTCTGGCAGCGGCAGATTCCATTCCCGTCCCGGATGCTGAAGCAGATGTAAAAATATCCTGTCATCTTTCCGCGTACTCACCATTGTTTCGGTCGGCAGATACGGGCCGCCACGGGTGCCGTATATCGCTTCGGCGTTCCGATTCACCCACTGGCCAAGGACCCTCAGCGAGTCAATTTGCCGCTGCTCGATTCTCCCGTCCAGCATGGGGCCGACATTCAACAGTAAGTTTCCATCCCCACCTACTGTTTGCAAGAGTATTTCTTTCAACTCCTGCGTGGATTTCAATTTGTCATTGGGGCGCCATGCCCACTGCTGCCCGATGGTGATGCAGGATTCCCACGGGGTACGGGTATTGTAATTTCCAATTTCCTGCTCGGGGGTTCCGAAATCACCGGCATACTTGTCAGAAATCGTCATTCCAGCCATTCCCTGTCGCCCCTTGTCCACCCGGTTGTTAATGAGGATATCAGGGTTCAGTTTTTTCACGTAGGCGTACAGATCCATACCCATCTGGTGAGTCCAGGGCTCTTCCCATTCTCCATCAAACCAGAGCACAGCCGGGTCATACTGTTCGACCAGTTCCCTGAGCTGCTCCTTCATGTAGGAGACATACTCCGCCATCGCTTCCCTTTTTTCGATCTCACTTGCCGACTGGTAAGCTGGCTTCACCGAACGCTGATTCACCGGATAGTCCGGGTGGTACCAGTCCGCAATGGAGTAATAAACACCGAATTCTATTCCCTGCTTTTCACACTCCTCAGACAAGGCTTTCAAGACATCTTTCCCGTAAGGAGTATCCATAATATCGTAGTCGGAGACATTCGAGTCCCAAATGGAAAAGCCATCATGGTGTTTCGAGGTGATAATCAAATATTTCATTCCCGCCTGTTTGGCTGTGCGGACCCACTCTTCGGCATCAAAGAGAACCGGGTTAAATTCTTTGTACAGTTTGTCATATTCGTTGATCGGCACTTCCTCTCCCCTTGACCAGCCGATCTCGGTACCCCTCAGTGTTACCGGTCCCCAGTGTATAAACATTCCGAACCGCATATCCTGCCATGTTTCCAGTGATTCCAGGTCCGTACTCAGGTTTGTATTGGCCTCACCACCCCCGGAGAGCTGGGCCATCGACGGGACACTCGCTAAGCATACGATTACTAGAATCAAGAATTGAAGTTTTTTGGAATTCAACATAATTCAGTGTCTTTTGGATAACATTATTGGTTTTAACATGCATTTCTCACCAAGAAATTGGATCTTATAATAAATGCAACTCCCTGTATATCAGTGCATTACCAGAAATCTGAAATAATCCTCGTGAGAAATGCAGGTTAATCACTCATGGTGAAAGACTTCTTCCATCGTAGCCCACCACTCCCCCTCCTGTCGAGAGTCCAGTGGCACTTGGTAGGAATCGGTAATTTTCCACCATTCCTGCGTTACGGAATCAGCCGCCATTTTTTCCATGTCTCGCTGGTAATTGTCTCCCACATATTCAAAATAACTAAACAGGTAGTACTTCCCATCAATCTGGTGCAGGAAAATGGAGTAGTTTTGAATGTTGCTTTCCGTAAGCTGTTCTAACACCCCGGGCCAGGCATTGGCATGCAGTTTTTTGTACTCCTCAACCTTATCTTCCTTTAATCCGATCACCATTCCAACCCGTTTAACATCGTTAATTTCTTTTGCTACAGTATCCTTTTGAGCCTTTACATCCTGTTTTTGTTTATTATCATCTGAATGATTGCATGACACGACTGAAACCAACAATAATAGAATCAAATATCTGCCCCGTTTCTTAGTGTCAGTTATTGTTGCTGAAAACCTCATAACATCTTAGCTAATCTAAAGTGAATAAATTATTTAACGTCAGCCAGGAATAAGAAATAATGTTGATACTTTCTATATAGTCATTGGGTACACTGTCGGTCGTGTTCATTTTTTCAACGATGAAAAAACGAACCAAAAAAATCGCCGGCTGGTGAAATTTTTGTCGCGTTTCCTGCGCCGGAGCTAAAACCATTGAACTCGATCCGCTGAAAAACGCGGATCTCAGACAGCAATGGTTTCTTTACGCTCTGGCTGCGGTCACTGTACCGACAAAAATTTCAAAGGCCGGTAGACAACATCTTATCGTACTTATTTTATTACATCCTTAACCCGAGTTCACGTTAATTAGCCTGTCCTCCCTTTATTCAGACATCCAGTAATCGACTTGTGGCCACTTTTCAACGGGAGCATTGCTCTGCGGGTTGCCGGGGGTGCTTCTTCCCTCCCGTATATACCTTGAGAGGATATTTTTAAGATCGGTAACCTTCCCGGGCATGTCTCCGGTCAAATTGTGCAATTCTTTTGGATCTTTTTTCATGTTATATAGTTGATACTTCGGCAAACTTTTGAGACTGTCCTGGCCCACCGGTGAGGTCCATCCACCCGATCCGGGCCATAAAATCAGTTTCCACTCATCTTGCTGGATGGCAAAATTCCCTGAAAAAGAATGATAAACGGTGGCTTCCCGTAACGGTATGTTGTAGTTTTCCCCAAAAAGAACCGGGGTTATGTCGTAGCTGTCCTCGGCCATATTATCCTGCAAACGATAATCCGTTATCTCTGCCACAGTAGCCATAATATCTACGAGGTTGATAATCTCCGAGCTTTCCGTTCCCACTGGTATTTTTCCCGGCCATTTTGCAATAAAAGGTACACGGTGACCACCCTCCCAGATATCCGCCTTGATTCCGCGAAATCCGTCACTTGGATCGTGACCATATTTCCGGGTTACAGAATTTAGCTCACCGGCCATATCAGTACCATCTCTGGCCGGTGAGCCATTGTCGCTGGTAAAAATGACCAGGGTATTTTCGTCCAGCCTGTTCCGTTCGAGGGCCTTCATGATCTTACCAACCGACCAATCCACTTCAACCACGTAATCTCCGTAGCCACCCGCGTTGCTTTTACCCCGGAACCGGTCTATGGGTGCAATGGGAGTGTGGGGTGCCGTAAGTGAAAAGTACAGCATAAAAGGATTTACATTGCCGGACTTGGCCACACTATCAATGATTTCAACGCTTTTGTGAGTAATGGCCGGCATAACCTCTTCCAGTTTCCAGTTCGGGACCATCAATCCACTATGACCAAACATGGAGTCCGGTTTTTCCACGGTGGGTACTTTTACCACTCTATCATTCTCAATAAATGTGTAGGGTGGGAAATTCGGGACATCATCGCCAAAATAATAATCGAAACCGTGATCGATCGGTCCACCGTTAATAGGTTTTTGGTAATCCACATTTTGACCTGCCTTCTCTTTTGCACTATTGCCATCTTTAGTTGGCCAGTTCCATCCCAAATGCCATTTCCCGACTGCAGCAGTAAAATATCCTGCATTTTGTAGCATTTCGGGTAATGTTAACCTGCTCGGTTCTATGAGCGGGGGATCCCAGGGCCAGAGAACTTGCTCTTTCAAGGTGGTTCTCCAGGCATAACGACCGGTCAGCAGGCTGTAGCGTGTTGGTGTACAGACAGAGGAAGGAGAATGAGCCTTGGTAAAACGCATTCCTTCAGCGGCAAGTTTATCTATATTCGGGGTATGGATTTGTGATGTTTCATTATAGGAAGACAGGTCGCCGGTTCCCATATCGTCCGCTAATATTACAATGATATTCGGGTTTTGCCGGCTTTGTGAGAAAAGATCAAGACTGAAACAAGAGTGTAAAAGAAAAAGTAAAATTACTATTCGTTTCATTTGTCGTGGTATATTTCTCAGATCAAAACGGCTCCATTTCTATTAATCAATTTTTGCATATTTTTCACTTACAGGTCCATCCAGTCTAGTTGATCCCACCTTTCCGGACCATCATTGTTTTGAGGAGTACCCGGTGTACTTCTGCCCTCTTCTATATATTTTTCCAGCAAGGATTTAAGTTCCTTTACCTTGTCAGGATACATATGGACAAGATTAAAGTTCTCGGCGGGATCTTTTTCCAGGTTGTACAGCTGGAAGGAAGGCAGTCCCCGCAGGTCTTCTTCAGTATTTGGATAACTCCATCCGCCGGAGCCCGGCCACAAGATAAGCTTCCATTCTTCTTTAATAATCGCAAAGCGTCCGTCAATAGAATGAAGTACGGTCGCCTCTCGCAACGGTTTTTCGTATGCTTGCTGTTTCAGGACAGGTAAAAAGCTGTAGCTGTCTTCGGCGGCATCATCCGGCAGGTTTGTCCCCGTCAAATCTGCAAACGTAGCCATGAAATCGGCTGTACTTATGGTTTCATCCGAGATAAACGAACCATCGATTCCATCCGGCCAGCTTACAAGAAATGGAACCCTTAATCCAGCTTCATAAATATCAGCCTTATGTCCCCTGTAGATATAACTCGGGTCGTGGCCCGCCTGTTGGAGTTCCTCGAAATCAGCGCGGGGCGACGCACCGTTATCACTGGTGAAAACGAGTATGGTATCGTCAAAAATGCCGTTAGCCTCCAGCGCTTCAATCACTTGGCCTACCACCCCGTCCACCTGTTGGACAAAGTCCCCATACAGGTTGGAATTACTTTTGCCGATATACTCGGTAGTCGGAAGAATGGGCGTATGCGGGGCGGGCAATGCATAATACAGGAAAAAGGGTTCATCGGCTGCCGCCTGTCTGTTAATGTACTCGACCGACTTCGTGGTCAAATGGGGCAGCACATCTGTATGACTAAAATCAGATCCGGTCAACCCCTTTCTCCAAAAGCCCTTGTGGTCGTAGTTGACTGTTGTATCGGTGGGAATCGTCGTAGGCTGATTATTTTCAACATAGATATAAGGGGGCATATCCAGGGAAGCCGGGATAGCATAGGAGTAGCCAAACCCACGGTCATTCGGCCCATTCTTGATGGGTTGACTGAAGTCAACTTCGGGACGAATGTTGGGATTATCCAGGTTTTCGGGCTCTTCTCCCGCAAAATGCCAGTCCCACCCCAAATGCCATTTGCCTACAAACGCCGTTTCATAATTCTTTGCCTGCAGCATATCGGCAACGGTCATTCTATCATTTGAGATCAAGGGACCGGAATACCCCCAGGTCACGCCGTTTTTCAGGGTCGATCTCCAGTTATACCGTCCCGTGAGGAGCCCGTATCGCGTAGGCGTACACACCGCCGAGGTCGTATGTGCACTTGTAAAGGCAATCCCGGTATTTCCCAGACGGTCCATATTCGGAGTTTCAAAAGCTGCATTTTCATTATAAAAGGAGACATCTCCATAGCCAAGATCATCGGCCAGAATAACTATAATGTTGGGGCTGTCCTGTGCCTGGGCATAGCTGATAAACGAAAGGAATAAAATGCCTACAAATAAAAGTCTGCCTGTGTTTTTCATGGTGTAATCATATTGTTTAATAAATAATTTCATCATCCAAGCTTCTTTCCCAAGATTCTAACTCATCTTTTAATTGACTGAATATTTCCTGGTTATTTTCCCTTACATTTTTTGACTCATCAATACCTTTTGAAAGGTTGTAAAGCTCTTCACTGTCTTCATTAATTACAATTTTCCAGTCACCTTTTCTCGCGGCTTTACCCTCGCGAAATCGCCAGAAGACAGTGCGTTCATTCCATTCGTACTCACCTTCACTTCCATTTACCAGTGGGGCAAAACTCCTTCCAGTTACATCCGTTTTACTCTCAATATCAATATTAATTATTTCCGCAAGGGTCGGCAATATGTCCATAGTTAAAATCAAGTCATCAGATTCGCCCGGTTCAACCACGCCGTGCCAGTACAAGGCTGCAGGAACTCTGTGTCCCCCTTCATATACCTGGCCTTTGGTTCCTCTAAACGGGTGATTTGAACCCACATTCCCGGTTGCCCCATTATCCGACAAGAAAAGAATAAGTGTTTGATCCAATAGTTCGTTTTCCCTTAAAAAGGAGATTACACGTCCGATATTCTGATCCAGTGATTCTATCATTTCTACATAAGCCCCTTTGATATCCTGTCTGCTTCCAAGAACGGGGAATTCCCCATGTGCTGTTCGATCAGCCGGATCATCCGGACCCTGGTAAGGATAGTGCGGGGCCCCGTGAGCCAGGTACAGAAAGAAGCGTTCGTTTTGGTGCTTTTCTAAAAAACTGAGGCCGTGATCCGTAATTAAATCGGTTAGATAGCCTTCTTCCGGGGCAAGTTCTTTTTGCCGCCACCAGTCGGGGTATCCTTCCTGATCAATATGACTCCTATAGTCCACATTTCCACTGACAAATCCTCTGAAATAATCAAATCCCTGAACAATGGGCCCGAATTCGGGCTGATATCCCAAGTGCCACTTTCCAAAAATACCCGATGTGTAACCGGCCTCACCAAAAAGTTCGGCAAGGGTATATTTATCGGGACTCATACCGGTGTCCCGATGATTCGCAGCGGTTACCACTCCCTCAACCCCGGCCTCCTGAGGATACAAACCGGTCATAAGGGAAGCACGGGTAGGACTGCATACGACGCCATTGCTGTGGAAATCCGTAAACTTTAAACCATTCTCCGTCAAACTGTCGATTACCGGAGTTTCAATTGAACCGTCCCCGCCAAAAGACTTCAAATCGCCATAGCCCATATCATCAGCCATGATAATAATGACATTCGGTCGATCCCGGTTACTCCGATGATCTGCGTTGTCTGATGAGGTACAACTTCCCCAACAGGCTATTACAAGTATAAGCAGAGACAGTTTTCTTAAAAAAGTCAGGACCATTAGTATCCCGGATTTTGTTCACCCAGGTTTGCATTATTAATGAACTCGGTAGAAGGTAACGGATAGAGATGATAGGGCTGTCCGGTGATCGGGTGCGAAATAAATTTTTCTGATTCGATCGTGACTCCGGTTTTAGCTATCTGCTCTTCCAGGATAGCCCATCGGTTCAGGTCAAAATACCTTTTGTTTTCAAAGGCAAATTCAACTCGTCTTTCCTGTCGTATTGCTGTACGCATGGCATCCTGGTCTCCACTCACTGAAGACTCCAGATCATCCAATCCCGCCCGATTTCTAACCCGGTTTACATAGTCTTCTGCGTCCGTATTACCAGCGCCCAGTTCATTCAGGGCTTCCGCGGCAATTAACAACACTTCAGAATAACGATATACCGGAAAATTATATGGACTTTGTCCAGGTTGAAAAGCACCACCATCATAGTACTTATTGAAATGATACATACTACCGTCAGGTTTACTCGGGTCAAGGAAATTCGGTAGTCCGTAACTGTCAAGGGTTACGTCAAATCTTTCATCACCGTTTTCAAATGCTTGAACAAGGGCATCATCACTGGTGGTTGAGTTTCCGAAATCATTATTCACATCTGTTGGAAGAGTACCGGAACCGCCCCCGAGTGCTTCCGGTTTCAAAAAGTTCCAGTTGGCTCCCAATGCACCGGATGCCGAAGAAAACTGTGCTTCAAATATAGATTCTGAGCCATTTTCAGCATTCCCGTAGAAGTTATTTTCATAATCGTCATGTAAACTGTATACACCGGAATCTATGACTTCCTGAGCCAGTGACGCTGCATCGCTCCATTCCCCTAACTCCAAATGAATAGAGGCCATAAGCGTCTTGGCAGCCCCAAGAGTTGCCATACCAGCTTCAAACGAGTCAGAGCCACTGTAGGATTCAGGCAGGAGATTGATAGCCTCTGAAAGGTCCGTTTTAATTCTGTCATAGACATCCTCTATTGAAGCTCTGGGTTGCTCAGCATCTTCTCGCAGAACAACATCATCTACAATTAACGGAACCCCACCATATAATCTGACCAGGTTAAAGTAATAGAGAGCCCGCAAGAATTTTACCTGCCCTTCAATCAGATTTTCGGTTTCTCCTGTGATCACCTCGGAGGAACCAAGTTCAGACAATATCTTATTACACCTGCTAATTCCAGTATAATGATTGTCCCACCAGCTGGTAGCCTCCGATTTAGTTGGAGTATAGGAATACAATTGTTCCTCTGTCTCTCTCCTCCATGTCCACCCGTCATCACTTGCTTTTGCCAGAGGTTGTACTAATCCCCCCAAATCATAAATTGAATTTAACGGTTCATAGGCTCCATTAAGCGCTAGTAAGAATCCTTGTTCATTGGTGAAGAGGTTATCCTGCGAAAGTTGCCCCTTTAATTCTGGAGTGAGTACTTCATCCCCACATCCGGTACTCATTACAATCAAGCACGCAACAAGAATAGCATTAAATATTTGATTTTTCATTGTCATAATATTTGAAATTGTAAAATAGTGCTAGATAATTTAGAAACTCAGTTCAACACCCAGGGTGTAAATTCTGGACAGTGGAAACGGCGTCATATCCTGCCCGGCAGAGATTAAGCTGTCGTATGTGTTAGCTTCAGGATCATATCCAGAATACTCTGTTATTGTAACTAAATTCCGCCCGGTTACAATGATCCGTGCCCGTGTTGATGAGCCAAGATTCAGTGCATTCATGGTCCTCTCAGGAAAGTCGAAAGAAAGGGTTACATCACTTAACCTTATATACGAAGCATCTTCAAGAAAACGAGTTGAAACGGCTGTTGCCAAGTCCTGGGTTCTGGCAGCATCTCCACCCTGAGCCGGACGTGGAATTTTATTACTGGGATTTTCGGGCGTCCAGAAATCGGCAACTTCTGCCAGGTTCTGCACAAAAGGTACACTACGTGCAAACAAATTCCTTGTACCATTAAATAATTTGTGGCCTCCGGCATAACTTAAAGAAGCAGACAAACTTAGTCCTTGATACTGAAAGGTGTTTGTCATACCACCAAAATATTTGGGCTGAGGTGAACCGGCAAAAATTCTGTCGCCGTTATCAAGCCGACCATTGCCGTTGTGGTCAACATATTTTACATCTCCAGGGACTGCATCCGCAAATGCATCTGCTTCCTCTTCTTCCCCTAATTGCCAGATACCATCAAATTCCCACATGTAGAAGGCCCCGACAGGTTGCCCGGCCTTTGTTAAATTTACGATATCATTTGGTAGCGGAACTGCTTGTCCGGGTACTTCCAATGGTTCCCCAATGGCATTGGTACCAATATCAAGCACTTCATTTTTATTGTAGGTAAAGTTCAGATTGGTAGTCCATGAAAATTCCCCTATTAAATTTCTGGTAATAGTGGAGAACTCAATACCCCTGTTCAATACAGAACCAAGATTTACAGTTGGGTTCTGACTTACACCCGCCGTTAATGGTATTGGTGACTGAATAAGTAAGTCTCTTGATTTTCTGTCATAAAAATCCAGGGTGAAATTTACCCTGTCATCATACAATCCCAGCTCAATCCCCACATCGAATTGCTCACTGGCCTCCCACTGCAAATTGGGATTACCTAAATTAATGGCAGCACCTCCCAAGGATTGCTGGTCGCCCCAGACATAATTGGCAGAACCTACCCTTGTTAAGTATTGGAAATCGCCAATGCTTTGGTTACCGGTTAGACCATAACTTATCCGCAACATCAGTTCATTAATAGCAGAATCGTTACTCATAAATTGCTCATTGGAAATTCTCCACCCAACAGAGGCAGATGGGAAAAATCCATAACGATTCTCAGGACCAAATTTCGAAGACCCATCCCTGCGAACAGTTCCTGTCAGCAGATACCGATCATCGTAGTTATAGTTGATTCTAAAGAATTGAGACATCAAGCCAGAACTCACTTCTGATCCACTTGCATTAAACGTGGATTGATTTGAAACCTGGTCCAACTGATTAATCTGCGTGCCTGAAGCACTAATCGAATTTTGTTGAATCTCAAACTGCTGAATACTTCCCCCGATCAATCCTTCAACGCTGTGTTTATCAGAAAATGTGTTGGAATAGCGCAGGGTAACATCACCTACAGCATTTATTTCTCTTACATTTCCCTCGTTTACACTCCCTTCAGTTCGCTGGTTAGTGCCCCTTCTAAAGACTGGTAGGAATGAATAATTCCCTCCTCTCACAATATCTCCACCACCACTTCCCGTTAAGGTGAGATGGTCCGTCAAATCAAAATCAATTTTAAAGTTTGCCAGCATTCGCGTTGAGTTTCTCGTGCGCGTCTCTTCCAAACGTCTTGCTACAGGATTTGTATTATTCCCAAAAAACGGCGGGCCACTTTCTGGTCCAATAAAATTCCCCTCATCATCTTTATAAGGAGCATAGGAATGCGTAAAAATGGCCTGACGCAATGTTCCACTACCGCCAAAGTAGGTACCACTTTGTGCATCAGTAACATTCTGTTCCTGCTGACTACCTGACACTCTTGCAGTGATATCCAATCTGTCGTTAAAAGAATGATTTAAATTAGCACGTACCGAATACCTGTTTATATCTGTATTCAATAAGACCCCTTCCCTGTCAAGAAAAGTACCAGATACTGAATAAGTTGTAGATTCATTTCCGCCACTCAAACTAACATTGTGTTCATGCCGCAATGCAGTTCTGGTAATTAATTCCTGCCAATCATTGTCTACTTTCCAAACATCTAAACTGGGATCATCAAATACATCAGTAGGTAAACCAGAATTTTTAAAGGCTTCAACAAATAGTTGTCGCTGTTGCTCAGTACTTAACTGATCGAGTGTTTTGGTAATCTTTTCAAACCCCACATTCGAGCGAAATGTCAAATTAGTGGTGCCCGGAACGCCCGATTTAGTTGTAATCAGCACAACACCATTCGCAGCTCGTGCACCGTAGATAGCAGTAGCAGAGGCATCTTTTAGAATCTCAATAGATTCTATATCATTTTGATTTATTGTGGACAAATCACCACTAAATAATGGAACATCATCTACAACATACAACGGATTTGAGTCGCCGGTGACTGAACCAACCCCTCTTATTGAAACCTCAAAATCTCCATCGAGTGCACCACCACTCTGTCGAACAAAGACCCCACTGGCTTGTCCCTGGAGTGCACCTTCAAGAGAAGAAACAGATTTGTATTCCAAACCTTCGGTTTGAACAGATGAGATTGAGCCGGTAACATCTGATCTTCTCTGCGTGCCATACCCAACTACAACAAGTTCATCACCTGATACAGCTTGCGTTTGTAATGCCACTTCTATACTGGACCTTCCATTAATTGGAATCTCCTGCGTTTGATACCCGATAAAGGAGAATACCAGCGTATCCTGCAGGGACGGCACATTCAGCTCATATTCTCCTTCACTATCAGTGGAAGTACCTGTTGTCGTCCCCTTCACCACCACATTTACTCCCGGAAGTGGTTCTCCACTAGTTGCATCGGTTACCGCTCCGGTAACCATTTCCAACAAAACCTCCTGCTCTTTCGCTGTTTCCTGGACATGCATTTTCATTAGGACAAGCTGTTTACCTGCAGAAATGGCAAAACGCAATCCCGTCCCCTCCAGCGTTCTCCACAGTGCTTTTTCAACGGTCCCCTGGTTCACATTCAGATTCACCTTCTGTTCTTTCGTGCCCAGCAGCTTGCTGTTGTACACCATCTCGAGCCCCGCTTTTTCAGCAACGGTGCTTAATGCTTCAAGCAGTGGTTTATTTTCAAACTCTACAGAGATAATTTTGTTCAATACCGCTGAATTGAACACATTCTGGTCGACCTCCATGTTGTGGTACAGGTCATCAATATTTTCAAGTGTCGCTATTTTACTGTCCTGGCCAACAACTGCAGTAGAGCTTAAACAAAGCAGCATGCCCAGTAAAAAAATACTTCCTATCCACCTTGTGATTGTATTCTGTATGTATGCTCCCATAACTACATTCCCGTTGTTTTTTGGTGTTAAATTGCCCGTTATCTTTTGAATTTTATTTCGCTTTGAAAGTGATCGTTCTGCCATCCTGCGTATAGTGAAGTTCCAGTGACAATGCGATTGAATTTAGTACGCTTGACATAGACACATCTTTAAATGTACCCGTTAACTGCCGCTTTTCATCTGAAATACCCTCATCAAACAGCACCTCAACGTCGTACCAACGCTCGAGCTTCTTTTCCACCTCGCCAAGCGGAGCATCACGGAAAGTGAGTATTCCCCTGCTCCAATCGGTATACATGCTCACATCAGGGATATTTGAGGCAAGAATCTCCCCGTTCTTGTTAATCATCCCTTTTTGGTTTCTTGTCAATTGAACCTCGGGCGCTCGCAAATCGTCGTCCGAACCGAGAGCCACTTTTCCTTCGGCCACTACAACCTGAACTTCTTCGTCCCCGCTGTAGGCCGTTATATTAAATTTGGTTCCCAATACGTGTGTTACTGAATTGGCAGTAAACACCACAAAGGGTCGGTTTTGATCGGATACGACCTCAAAAAAGGCCTCTCCGTGTAACCGGACCACCCTCTCATTCTTCATATAATCATGAGGGACCGTCAATTTGCTTTCTGCGTTGAGGTGAATTCGGGTTCCGTCGGAAAGCCGCACCATCGTTCGCTGCCCTTTTTCAGTAGTGATTTCCTGGCTTACCAATTCTTGCTGAGGGAGTTCGGGAGGGAATGGACCACTGTTATAAAACAGCAACGCTACCAGCAACACTGCGGCAACCGTACCCACATATGCAAGCACCCTCGACCGCCGTCCGGCACGATTCTCCCGTAAATAATGCCTGTTGACCTGACCGGTACCAGGCACCCCATTGTCACTGACGGCACTTTCCCGGTCCAGAATATGCTCCCGCCTGAAAGCATCCCAGGCTTTGCCGGAATCGACATCAATATTTTTGCCGGGCGAAACCCTCCAAATTTGTTCCATTTCTTTCATGATCTTCTTGTTTTCAGAGGAAGCGTTCAGCCATTCTTTGACAAGCTCTTCCTCCCTGACCGAACATCTGTTGGATATATATTTCTGCAGTAACTCTTTATTCATCATGCTTCAATTATTCCTTTGAATCTATTATTAACACGACCTCAGCAGCCTGTACCCTGTAAAATTTTTGATTTTTTTTGAAAAACATGCTGAAATGCCGGGACAAGACTTAAAACATTGAAGACACAGCTCTACTCAGAACCGGTAGAACGAATCGGAAAAATTTTGGCCATGGTGTTATCGCTTACCTGGCTTGGAACATTATCACGGAGTTGCTCCCTCAGAATATCCAGTGCGCGACTTATCTGAGATTCCACCGTCTTTACTGATATATCCATCACATCCGCAATCTCGCTATAAGTCAACCCGTCCTCCCTGTGCAGTATATACGCCTGTTGCGCCCTCGTGGGCAGACTTTTTATCGCTTGCCGAACGGCCTTTACAAAGGCTTTGTCTTCCTGGGCAACCTGCTCCTGTGTTGAAAACCGCTCGTGTTGCAGCCTGTGATTTTCCTGATGGTTTCTAACAACTTTTTGGTGGTCTAAATAGTCAAGAGCCTTGTTTTTTACAGCCTGGTAAAGATAGACCCGTAAAGAGCGGCTGGAATCCAGGGTTTCCCTAAGTTGCCACAAGTCGGCAAAGACTTCCTGGACCAGATCTTCGGATATCGCCTTTGATTTGGTATATCTCCAGCAAAAATTGCAGAGCGGCTCATAATATGCTAAAAACACCTTTTTGAAGGCCCACTCTCTACCATTTGCAATGCCTTTTACAAATGCTGCCTCGGTCATTTGCTCATCACTCATATTGATCCCTTCATATCTAATTTTCAAGACCAGTACTGCCTAATCCCCATGCGTTAGATAACTCATCAAACAGAATTTAACCGATAACCATCCCCTGTATGGTTAAACGCTGTATTTATAAAACGGGCGACTTCTGCTGTACCCTGTAATATTTTTCCAATTTACTGAATTTCTTCTTTTAGCCTGGATAATCACCAGGAAATTTAATTTAAGCTTAATTCGGGATAAACATATAAAAAACATTGATATAAGGTCTCTCTTAAGGCGAGAACCAGAATCCGAAGTTTTCGGATTGGGGAAGGTGGGGTTCACCATTCGCTCAGCGATTGGTAAGAATACTCCTCAGGTCGACTTCAGGGAAAGAGGTGTTCATATTTTGGTGACCAAAAACGCAAAAGTAAAGATGATTAAGCAGCCTCAATATGACAAAAGAGACTATTCTTCACAATAGAGGTGTTCCTTTTGGCTTGACCCAAAAGGAACCAAAAACTCAAGGCGGCGAATGGGGCACCCGCTCCGGCCGCAGCAGGCGTGGAGAGATAGAGAACAATGCCCTTTCTAAAACCCCCGGGGTTCCGAACAAGGCCTTGATCCCAAACCTGCGAGGTTTCCCTTCCAGGAAAGGCAATGGCCTTGATAGGATGCGTCCCTTCCGGAGTACAAACCTCGCAGGTTTCGAGCCGAGCTGATCATCAGACAAGGTATACCGGCAGGATCTCCGCGCCCCATTCAAGGCCGGAAAGGGCAGGGTAGCAATTTTTAGCTCATGCTCCTGTACTCAAATAAACCGTCGTTGGTTTTATCTTTAATTAATTATTCATTCTTCATCCCCCTGCACCCCCTTCGAACATCATTTACCGC
>NZ_JBINJF010000036.1:0-36541 GCF_043951865.1 Halalkalibaculum sp. DA3122 | reverse complement strand
TGACGCTATTGCAGTACATCAATTGGCAAAACGATGAACCCATTAATCGCATTAAACATGCATTGGCTGCTTAAGGTTAACCCCTAAACGCGTTTATCATAAACAATTAGCGTAAATATTTTTCCGCAAGAGACATACTTCATGTACCTATATTAGGGAATCTTGGCACCTTTTTTATGTGATATTTCAGCCTATCAGGAAAATCCTGATAGGCTGAAATATGCTTATCCTACAACGGCTTTTGTGTGTAATTGTACCGGAGATGGGAGCTTCGTTTGCGATATTGTCGAAGGCTACCAAGTAGTTAGCTTTCAATCTCTCAAAATTTATTTGACTCTCGAACATGGTACAGGGCCTATATTACAGACGAATTGTATTCTGTAATAAACAAGAGGAATTGTTACGCCACTTAAAACTCAAAAAAAAGAAGTTTACCGGAGCCCCGATGATAGTTGCGGCTGCGAAGTCCCCATAACCAAAGGAGCAACCAGCAACTGCTCGGGAACTCAAAATCCGACATGTTACTGTAGTAAACCATGAAAAAACCGGAGATTAAAAAGTATCCGGGGTTTTCCCGGGGATGCTCACTAACTGTTTTTGGTAAGTGAGTGATTATCCAATATTAAAAGCGATTGAAGGGGAAATAAAACCGGATGGGTGCTGCGACAATGAGTGACAACAACCATCAATTAGGGCTTTAGTCAACGGCCACCTGTCCCAATGTGGAGGGGAGTCCACCGAAACCTTGCCAACCGGCTCTTGCCGGTACTTCTGGGAATTCTCCCTTTGACCGCCCCCTTACAACTTCAGCTCTTCGTTTTGGCGTGATCCATCATTATTTATTATCGGATATTAACGTCATTTTAATGCGTTCAATTTCTCGCCGAATGTTGTCCTTTTTCATCGCTTTGTCGAATCGCTGCCCATTGATAAACAGGTTATTGGTGTCTTTCACCCCGCTGCGTACGCCGGATCGCCGGTCTTCAAGCACGCGTTTCCTGTTTTCTTCGGCAAACATCTCTTCCTGAAATTGATCGGTATCCAAATTTAGGTGACGAGCACATTTGAGCAGGTTTTCATCTTCCAGGTGATTTTGATGGTCAAACAGTTCGTCATGCATTTCCCAAAACTTGCCTTGGTCGGCGGCAGCCTCTGCGGCCATTCCCGCGTTTTCAGCATGCGGATGTCGTCGGCTAAGCGGAAGGTGTCGATACACATATCGAATGTGCCCACCCTCTTCCTGCATTATTTCGTCTATCATCTTATAGATTCGACGACTGGTTTCACATTCATAGTCTCCATACTGCAAGAGGGTGATTTCCGCATCGGGGTTTCCACGTTGGTGATCTTCTTCAATGACAGGGGGCTGCAAGGTATCCTCCGTTTCTTCTTCCTGGTCCTGATTGGAATGCGGGCGACGAATAAAATCCGGCAACGTTGTATTACGACCAAACAGCCATTCTTTCCATGTAAGCTCCAGCTGACCGCAGTCCCGATCGGGAAAGCGACTCTGACGCGTCTGCGAATAATTGAGAATAGCCACCAGTATCACTCCGCCCACCGTATTGCCCAGCGTTACGGCAGAAAAGAAATACCCGAACTGGCCCCAGCCGGCCAACCCCTGGAAAATCAGGTAAAGCACCTCACAGGCACCAATAATACAGTGAAACAGATCCGCGATCGGAATGAGATACATCAGTATAAAAACGATAGCGATGCGAGCCATGGCATCTCGTACGGCATGGGTCAGCCAAACCATCGAGGCTACAATCCATCCTGCCAATACGCCTTTCCAAAACAGATCATTCCAGGATACGCTCAGGGCATGTTCTCCAAAGCCCCGGGCCACTTCGGCCGCTTCGGCCGCAAAGATGCCGGTGTTGGCCAATGCATACGCCAACGCTCCTGCCCCAATAACATTTGCAAATAGCACTATGCCCCAAACGCGCAGCAGCGCGGGCACGCTGGCAATCCGTGTGAGCACGTGCGTGACAGGGGTAAGCGTATTTTCGGTAAACAGCTGATATTTGCCGGCTACAATCAGTATAAATCCAAGGGGATATAACATGTTACCGAGGAACAACGAAGACTCCGGACCTACGGCGGCCGTCATCGCAGCCCGGGCCACAAATGTAAGGCCGATAGACAGCCCCGCAGCCACTCCGCTTAGAAAAAGGAGACGCGCAGTGCGGCTAAAATCCTCATCGGCTGTGGCTACAATGCGATGAAAAATTTCATCCGTCGAAAATATATCACGAACGGCCTGTCCGCCCGCGGGTGCACCGCTTTGGGACTGGTCAATTTGTTCTCTGATACTGTCTGTCTTCATGGAGTTCTTCTATTAAATTAATCGAAATAACGAAATTCTATTTACTAATTCTTACTTACACATCGATTGGAAGAATAATGCTAACATTTGATATCGAGGAAGGATTTATTGAATAATCTATCTGGTCATAAAGGTATCGCTAATCTGATGCACGTGCAATTACCGTTGGCAGTCTTACATTTGTTTGAGCCTGCTTTACCATGGATCATCAATGTAATATCCCAAGAAATACTATTGATGTATCAACACATAACTCTATGTCATTACAACTGTCAAATATCCGATACCGAAACGGATCTCTTACTGTAAACGTTTACCCATTCCACGGTTAATGACATTAATACAAGCAATTAATACCATTTATGAGTACACAGATGAAGGCATCATATTTTGAAGAATTTGGAGAGCTGGATCATATTCAAACGGGAACCCTCGAGCGCCCTGAACCCGGGGAAGGCGAAGTCCTCGTCCGCGTAAAAGCGGCAGGTGTAAATCCCGTAGATGCAGCCGTAGCCCGGGGCATGCTTAATGAAGTAATCCCCGCAGAGTTTCCCGCTGTTCCGGGCTGGGACATGGCGGGTATAGTTGAAGAGCGTGGATTTGCTGCACGGCGATTTGAACAGGGAGATGAAGTGTATGCGTACGCCCGTCGCCCTACCGTGCAGTACGGAACTTTTGCAGAGTACGTATCTATTCCTGAAAGCTATGTTGCCCAGCGCCCGCAACAAATTACAATGGAAGAATCTGGCGCTGTCCCATTGGTCGGATTAACTGCCTACCAGGCACTGTTCCAGTTTGGAAATCTGGAAAAAGGTCAAACATTATTGATACTGGGTGGCTCTGGTGGGGTAGGAACCATAGCTATTCAGCTGGCAAAAACCGTTGGTGCTACAGTCATAGGCGTGGCCAGCGGTCGTAACCAAGACTACATGAAAGAGCTTGGTGCCGATGAAACCATCGATTATAGTGCCGGTAATGTGGGGGAAGCTGTAAAGACAGTAACACCGGATGGGGTGGATTTTATCTTCCACTGTTCCCGTGGAAAATCGCTCGATCAAAGTATTGGCACGCTAAAAAGCGGCGGACAACTTATTTCCATTACCCACAGAAATCCGAAAATCCCAGACGATACTAAATTTCGGTACGTATTTGTTGAGCCCAATGCCAGGCAGTTAACACATATACAGCAGCTGGCTGATGAGGGATATATTACGGTGCCGGTTTCTAAAACCTTTGATTTAGATGAGGTACCGATGGCTCTGCAAGAGATTGAGTCGCTGCATACACGAGGAAAAACTGCTATTATTCCTTAAAAAAATTAAGATCGGCGACACCCATTATAATTTCGAATATATGACCCGGTTACCCCTCAAGCAGTTTTTCGAGTTCTTCCATATCCACCGATTCTGACACCTTACCTTCTGCAAGGTTCTTCATAGCCTTATCAATCATCTCCAAGGTACACCTAAAATTTCATCAGAGTGGATCAACTCCCGTGGACTAAGGGTAACAAATTCGTCTCCAAACTCAGTAATATAGTGGTACTCTGTACGGGCTCCTCATATGATCAGGTGTTTTGGGAAGTCGATCTTGGCAGCGTATTCCCTTTTCTTTTCTGCAGCATTCATAGCTTACTCCTTGCCTGTTAGGTTCTATTATATCCAGTTGGATATCAAAATCCCATAGATAGGATAATTTTCACAGTTATACTACCAGTTGTTAGAAATGATGGTATATGGAGCTGAAATATTATAATCTAATGCAACAATGATTACATCGACCGATGTCGTTCTGCCCGTTTACGCAACGCCTCATACATGCCATCCACTTTTTCATCCATTTTTTGAGGGTCATTTAGGTTTGTTTTGATGTCATCTATCCGTTGTTGGCCACCAAGTACAACTTCTATCTCACCGTTAAGTAATCCCTCGATAGAGGCCCGTGCCACTTTTTGGGGGCTATCCATATCGCCTGTATTTGCCGATTCCATCATTGGGGTATCAGTAGAGGTAGGATAGACCGTCATCACGTGAATCGGATAATCAACCAGTTCTCTGCGCATCGCTTCAGAAAAATGTTTAACGCCCGCTTTTGTGGCTGCGTAGACACTGTAAAATGGCATGGCAATATATCCGAGTCCAGAGGAAATATTCATTATAGCCGCTTCGTCGCTCTTCTTGAGCAGCGGCAGGAAATGCTTGGTCATATAAATAAGTCCCGTGAGATTAACATTAATCTGCCCCAAAATATCCTCATCACTGATCTCCTCTAAAAGTCCGGCACTGACTACCCCGGCGTTATTGATCAAGATATCAAGGGAGCCCCATTCTTGTTTTATCGTTTTCGATGCCTCTTTTACATCGCTTAGTACAGATACATCTCCCTGAATTTTCAAGAATCGAGCCGAGGGAAATTGGTCTTCCAGATCATCCAACTTTTCAACGGTTCTCCCCATGACGGCTATATCAGTAATATCCTTTACCGAAAGTTCTTCAATTAACGCTTTCCCGATACCGGCACTTCCTCCCGTAATCAGAACATTCTTATTTGATAATCTCATAATCTGCCTCTGATAGTTTATTTAAAGAATACTGTCTTTTTTCAGATCAATTTCATACCAAGATAAACCACTTGTTAAAGGTATTAATTTTGTAAGTAGTCTTTTTGATACATTAAAGCCAAAATACTGTACCTGGCCGTCTCACTTACGGCCCTGCAGGTGATGGGCACCGAAACGTTTGGAATGACAGTGGCATTCTGATTATTTCTTTTTCTGTATTTATCTCCTGATATTTCAGTTCAAATTATTAGTCAAATCAAGTAAGTAAGACATGCTTTATACCAAGTTGATGAAGTTGTCAGGAGTTACGCTAATCCTCTTTGCACTCTCTTTCAATAATACAAACGCCCAGCATCACGGCTCTACCCCGCTTTCGGCTCCCGGCAATCAAATTTTTGGTGCCATTCAGGAGACGATTACAGCTTTGGAACAGGATCCCAATACCAATTGGGAACAGGTTGACCTGGAAGCGCTGAGGCAGCACCTGCTGGATATGAAAGCCTTTACCGAAGAGGTAGAAGTGCTTGAAAAGCAACCTGTAGAATAAGGCGTAGAACTGCAGGTTCGACCATCTACAGAGCGAGCCAACGTAGCTCTGAAACGCGTGTTGTCCATGCACCCTATGATGCTCAAAAAAGAAAAAGGCTGGACCATGGAATCTAGGCATAAGAATGGGGTGTGGACCATTACCTGTACGTCTGCTAATTCAAACGAAGTTCCTAAGATTAGAGCTCTGGGCTACATTGGACTCTTGGCTGCCGGAGTACATCATCAACACCACCACTGGATGATCGCCACCGGGCAAATGGATTATCCACAAAAATAAATGAAGAGTTTTCATGGGTTTCCCAACTGTTGTTACATGGAACCATATAAAAATTGCCTTTTTATGGCCTCCGACCACTGCTTATATCAAATTTAAGGATTCAATAAAAATGCGATGCCGCCATTTCGACGACATCGCTTGAAATTCATTATTCGCAGGCCGGACAAATCCGACGCAACATAGGATCAGTGGGACAGGAATCCGCATTCTTGGCATTGAGTGCCTGTTCGACGACCTCATCCCCAAATTTTTCCCGGGCTTTGGCTTCCAGTGCTCCTTTACTTTCCTCATCATCAGTATCGGCTGATTTGGAAACGGAGCCATTATGGTCGGAACCTGCCGCTCCGAAACCACGACGTGAGCCCCGCTTGTTGACGCTTTCGGTATATTTTTCGCCTTTCACCACCTTGTCAATAAAGCAGTAGTAAGTGGATTTCAATTTCTTTTCCCAGGCATAGAGGTAGATTTCATCCATGCTGTCGCGCAGCTGCTCGTCGATATAGAGCGATTTCGAGACCGACTGATCAATGGATTCCTGGAAGGCCGAGGCGATATCAACCTGTCGCTTAGGGTGAATTTCATAAGCTGTTTTGTACAGGTTCTTGTTGATGACGCCATCCAGCTCCTTTATCGGCTGAACCGAGCCGTTATTCGCCTTGATGGTCTGCGCCATCTCTTCGCTCCAGAATCCTTTCTGTTCCAGGTCCTCTATCAGCTGACGGTTGATCACAATATGCTTGCCGGAAAGGGTATCCCGGGAATAAAGATTGCTGAAGTAGCTGTCGATGGAAGACGTCGTGCCGGAAATAATTGAGATGGAAGCGGTAGGCGCAATTGCCAGCAGTACGGCGTTTCGGCGCGGCTCGTAATCATAGGGATCCCCCTGGTCTTCCATCTTCTGGTAGTGTTTGAACGCCCCGCGCTCTTCAGCCAGCTCCTGCGATGTGCGATAGGTAATGTTGCGCATAAAGGATCCCAGCTTACGTGCCAGCATCACTGCTTCTTCGGAATCGTACGGGATGTCCAGATCCACAAGCGCTTCGGCAAAGCCCATCATGCCGACGCCCAGCGGTCGCAGATCCATCGTATTCTTCTTTGCGGCCTCGGACGGGTAGAAATTTTTATCCAGGATGTTATCGAGTCCCCGTGTCATGACCTCCAGCGTATCCTCAAGCTTGTCCCAGTCGATATCGCTGTTGTCTTCGTTAAGGTGTTTCGACAAGTTCACCGACGCCAGCGTGCAGACGGCCGTGGAGTCGGGTCGGTTGGGGATGGAGATCTCGGTACACAAATTCGAGCTGTTAATCACGCTGTACTCGGGACACGGGTTATGGCGATTGTGCTCATCCTTGAAAATGAGCCACGGATGACCCGTTTTAGCCAGCTTGAACAGGTATTTTTTGAAGAAGTTCTGGCTGTCACGTTTCTCATAATGCTCCAGCTGATCAGCCTCGGCCTGCTTGATACGTTTCTCATACTTCTTCTTGAAATCGTCGCCCACGGCATCCACCAACTCCGGGCATTCGCCGGGATCAAACAGGTAGATCGGTTCGCCTTCCTTGATGCGCCGCATCATCTCGTCCGGCATCCAGAGGCTGGTATTGAGTGACGGGGTGCGGAAATAGGCGTTACCGGTAGTCTCCCGCAGATCCAGAAATCCGTCGATATCAAGGTGCCACGGCTGCATCGACATCACCTGCGAGCTGCGCCGGCGTCCGCCCTGCTGGATGGAGTTTACCAGCGTATCAAACACTTTGATGAATGGGATCGCACCCGAGGAAGGTGCATTCAACGATTTGATGTTGGAACCGGTTGCCCGGATACGGGTCACATCGGTACCCACGCCTCCGGCATACTTGGCCAGAAAAGCGGTCTCCCGCACTTTATCCATAATGGAGTCCAGCGAATCATCGATCACGCTCACGTAACAGGACGAATATTGCGACGTGGTGGTGCCCGAGTTGAACAGCGTGGGCGTGGAGTGCAGGTACTCCAAATTCGAGAGTTTGTTATATATCTTTACGATCTGCTCATTGGAATTGCCGATCCCCATGGCCACACGCATGAAAAACCATTGTGGTTTCTCAATCGTCCGATCCTCGCGATTTTTCATCAGATAGCGATCTTTCAGCGTAGTCAGCCCAAAGTAGCCCAGCAGTCCGTCGCGGTCGAAATTGAGACTGTCGGCCAGCAGGTCGAAGTCAAACTCTTTAAGCCGTTCATCCAGCAGGCTTTGGTCAAAGGCCTGTTCCAAGTACTCTTTGAATCCATCCAGCCGGCGGTCAATATCCTTGTTGATGATCTTCAGCAGCTGGCGCGTGGCCAGCGTATCGTAGACCGGGTGCTTGGGGATGAGCTGCTCGATGGCCTTGAGCACCAGCCGGTCGAGCTCTTCGGTGGTGACCCGCTCGGGGACTTTCAGGTCAAGCTCTTTCATGATTTTGAAGACGAGCTCATAATCATCCTCGACTTTTAGTCTCTGGATGATTTCGAATATCGCGTTGATTATTTTTTGGGTGCGGAAAGGCTGTTCCGTGCCGTCGCGCTTTATGACTGTACGTTTCATAGTTGAATGTTTTAGTAATTAGTGTATTCGGTAGATGAGACTTCGAAAAAGTTGATCAGCTTTTTTACGTCTTCTTTCTGCAGGAATCGCAGTGGATTTTCATTGATATGAAACTCCTGCCGAAAGCCGAGCTCCTGCAATCGCCGGTCAGTGATATATTTCAGGTACCGCTCCATCTCTCCGGATGAAATGCCCAGGATCGTCCGGTCGCCAAATCGATGTTTGACATACTCAATTTCCAGGGAGGTTCCCTCCAGGATGACATTCCGGATATCCTGCACGTACTCGGTATCCTTCACAATTTCCGGATTTTCTTCCAGCATAATCAGGATAGCTTCGATGCCGTTTTGCAGGTGCAGCGATTCATCGATCAGTACCAGTTCCACCCCGGAAACCACGTTTTTCATCTTGGCCATATCCTTGAGCGCAAAGAAATGGGCGAATGAGGAGTAAAAGAAAATCCCTTCTAAGATGATGTTATTTAGCAGAATGGCCCGAAGTACCTTTTTTTGTCCCTCGAGTGTTTCGGGATTAATTTTTCCGTGACTTATTTTATCGATCTCATCGACAATAAGATTTTGCTTTTTCCGCAATATCGGATCGTCGAAGGCCACATCGTACATCTTCTCGCGGTCCAGTCCGAAGGACTGCAGTACAATCTCAAAGAAGTCGCTGTGGATATTCTCCATAAACAGCTGGGTGCTGAAGCTCATCTTTGCGTGTGGATCGGTGAGCAAAGGGAAAAAGGAATTGACCAGCACGTTTTGCACCAGCAGCTCCGACGAGCAGAAATAGCCCACAGCCGTATCAAAAAGCTCTTTTTCATCGTGGGTCAGCGTGTGATAGTCGAGGGCATCCTGCTGGATGTTCAGCTCTTCGGGAAACCAGACCACCTTTTTCTGTTTTTCGTACAACTCTTTAAAGATGGGATACGAGGGATCCTCGCTCAGTTTGATATTTTCGCGTACAGACGTACGCCCAATCAGTTTATTATTCATACTTGTGATTTTTGAATTCCTGGTTTTCATGATAGAACTATTGCTTAGCAGGAAATTACTTGCGTATTATCCTGTAATCCTCGCGCCATGGCAAAGCTGGTATCGATGGGATAGCTGTAAATTTTGTCATTTTCTTTCTCATACAGATCACGATCTGGTATGGCGCCGACCAACAGGGCCATATCCAGCACCTGATCGTAGAGCGAAAAATCATTTGAAGGTACCAGGTCGATTCCCGCATCTTTCTGGGTGGTCCAGTGCATCACCTTGAAGATCGAAATTGATTCATTCAGTCTGGCTTTGCCGGTCTCTCCCTTCCAATACGGTTCTATTACTTTCTTCAGGTCTCTGTTGATACCTATCCGCGGGTATCCAAGATTGTGGGTAATCATAGCAATTCGTTTTAGCTTGCAATTCTGAGGTGGGATGCAAAACGTTGAAGGGCAGGAGTTCACGGAGCTGGTGAGATCAGTAAAAACAGTCGGGTATTCCATACCTGCCTTTCAACAACGCCTTAACTCCCGAAGGCCTCGTTTACTGATTTAAAGGCAGGTCTCCTGACTTACCGACAATTTCTTCGAACCTTCCCGCCTCGTTTGGGGCTGAGACAGTGGTTAAATCAAAGAATATTCCGGATTACAGTTGCGGGTACAGCTCCAGCATTTCACTGGATTCCCTTTTCACCCCGACAGAATCGGGGCACCTTCAAACCTGTATTCAAGAAAAGAGCTGCCGCTCTCATTGTCAACGAATACTTTTCCACAAAAAAGTCGAGTTGTTAACAATTCGGCTTTCTTATTGAGCTCCTGGGGATAGACTATCTCTAAATTACGGTAAACTGCATATTCCTGTAGAATCATCCGGAAGATGAAACGTGTTCAACCTGCGAAGCTATTGTTGCTGAACTTTGCCGGCGAGTACGTTTATTGATAGGTTGGCGGGCAATTTCCACCAGCGTCTTGCGCATGAGCCCTATTTCGGTGAAATGCAGGTTAGAAGTTTAGGGCAGAGATTCCTACTCTCATATATTCTGTTATCTCCCTGTAGCTGCTGTTAAAAGCACTAAATACGATATCCTGTTTTCCTCGCCACTTCTTTTGTGAATTGCAAAAATCGGGATGTAGCCGCACAACGTCTCCAATTATGATCAAGACAGGGTTTGTCAATTCATTTTTGCGTACCTCATCCACAATCGTATCCACCGTGCCCAGGGCGATCTTCTCCCCCGGCAGCGAGCCTTTCTGGATGACCGCAACAGGCGTATCCGCACCGCCGTGATTGCGAAAAATCTGCGTAATTTCGGGGAGCTTCCGCATCCCCATCAGGATGGCGACGGTGGCCGAAGACCGGGCGGCCAGCTTCACATCTTTCGAAACCGTACCGTTGCGCGTCACGCCGGTGGTCACCCAAAAACTTTCGTTAACACCGCGCTTGGTTAGCGGTATGCCCTGCAGCTCCCCAACAGACGTACAGCTGGAAATACCGGGCACAATTTCCACCGGGATGTCGTGATCCCGCGCATGGCAAAGCTCCTCGTGCCCGCGACCAAAAATGAACGGGTCACCGCCCTTCAGCCGCACCACGCACTTGCCCTCGTTCGCCTTTCGGACAATAAGATCGTTCGTGCTCTCCTGGCTGTTCTGCGATGAGCCCGCCTTTTTCCCCACGTAAATTTTCTCAGCGCGGGGTGGTGCATAATCCAGTAGATCGGGATGGGAGAGCGTGTCATACAGCACCACATCGGCCCGGGCCAGGGCTTTAGCCCCCTTGATGCTTATCAGATCGGGATCGCCGGGGCCGGCCCCCACCAGTATGAGCTTGCCACCCCCGGCCGGTATATCAGGTTGAGTTTCTGTGGATTTAGTCAATGGCATAAGCAAAGTAGCAGAATAAAAGTACAAATATTTAAAATTACGGCTTTATGGAAATTTTGCCTATTTAATTTAATAAAATTATTCACTTTGACTAAAGTATAAATATATAAAATGAAAATTAACTCTATTTTTTAGTTTGAAAGTTTTATTAATTGATGTTAACATGCGAGCTGAAATTCAATACTTGCATAAATTAGTAAGGTTTTATTGAATTTTAAACTAAAAATATTAAGAATTTCGTCTTGACATTCTGCGCATGCAGCAGGTGTGGACCATAAAACTCAATCACTCGTTATGTCACCAGCTAAATCTCCCGAACCGGAACACATTGTCGTTGTTGGAAATGGGATGGTGGGCTACAAGTTTTGTGAAAAGCTCATCAACAAGGAAACGAGCACCAATTTTAAGATTACCATTTTTGGCGAGGAGCCCCGCCCGGCATACGACCGCGTACAGCTGAGCTCCTACTTTGCCGATGCGGACGAGGAGGACCTGCAGATGGCCCCGCGCTCCTGGTACGAGGAGCAGGGCATTACCCTGTTTACCGGAGAGCTCGTGGTGGATCTGGATCGCAAATCCAAGACCGTAACCTCCCAGAAAGGGCGCACGGTTTCCTACGACAAGCTGATCCTGGCCACCGGCTCCAGCGCGTTTGTGCCTCCCATCGACGGTACCGACAAGAAGGGCGTATTTGTGTATCGCACGCTTGAGGATCTGGATGCCATCACGGACTATGCCCGGGGCGCCGGCAAGGCGGCGGTAATTGGCGGCGGACTGCTCGGGCTGGAGGCGGCCAAGTCGGCCATGGACCTCGGGCTGGAGACCAGCGTCATCGAATTTGCCCCGCGCCTGATGCCGAAACAGCTGGATGAGATCGGCGCTCATGCATTAAAGACGGCGCTTGAAGAGCTGGACCTGGAAATTCTGCTGAACAAGAACACTACGCTCATCGGCGGCAATGGCACGCCCGAATACCTCGACTTTGAAGATGACGATCGCCTGGAGGCAGACATGGTGATCATCTCCGCCGGAATTCGTCCGCGCGATGAACTGGCCCGCAAAGCTGACCTGGAAGTTGGCAAGCGCGGCGGCATCATCGTGGATGACAAGATGAAAACCAGTGATCCCGATATTTATGCGATCGGGGAATCCGCCCTGCACCGCGGCATGATCTACGGCCTGGTGGCCCCCGGCTACGAGATGGCCGACGTGGTGGCGGAAAACCTGACCGGCGGCGATGAAGAGTTTACCGAATTCGATATGTCCACCAAGCTAAAGCTCGTGGGCGTGGATGTAGCCAGCTTTGGCGATGCGTTCGGGGAGTCGGAAGAGAACAGCAAGAAAGTGATTATCGACAACAAGGCTAAGGGCGTGTATAAGCGTATCAATGTCTCTGAGGATGGCGATCGCCTGCTGGGCGGTATGCTCGTCGGCGATGCGGATGATTACAACATGCTGCTGCAGATCGCCCAGAATGGCTTCTCGCTGCCACCCGATCCCGTGGACCTGATTATCGGCAAGCGCGACGAGGAGTCCGGCGCCGGCCAAAAAGTGTATGATTTTCCCGATGACTCGATCATCTGCTCCTGCGAGAGCGTGACCAAGGGCGAGATCTGCGAGCTCATTGAGGAAGAAGGCAAAGAGGATATCGACAGCATTAAAAAATGCACCAAGGCGGGTACCGGCTGCAGCGGCTGCGTACCGATACTCGATGACCTGCTGACCCAGTCGATGGAGGCCCGCGGCAAAGAAGTACGCAAGGTAATCTGCGAGCATTTCGATTACACCCGCCAGGAGCTCTTCGACATCATCAAAGTCAAAGAACTGCACACCTACGATGAGCTGCTGGATGAGGTGGGCGAAGGCAACGGCTGCGAAAAGTGCAAGCCGGTGGTCGCCTCCCTGCTGGCCAGCGCCTTCAACGAGCATGTTCTCGAAGACCGCGACACGATCCAGGATACCAACGACCGCTTCCTGGCCAACATTCAGCGCGGCGGTACCTACTCGGTAATTCCACGCGTACCCGGCGGCGAAATTACGCCGGACAAGCTGATCACCATCGGTGAGCTGGCCAAGAAATACAATCTCTACACCAAAATTACCGGCGGGCAGCGCATCAACATGATGGGCGCCCGCGTGGATCAGCTCCCCGATATTTGGGAAGACCTTATCGAGGCCGGCTTCGAAAGTGGTCATGCGTACGGAAAGGCGCTTCGAACGGTGAAAAGCTGCGTCGGTTCCGTCTGGTGCCGGTACGGACTGCACGAATCGGTTTCCTTCGCCATCGAAATTGAGGAACGTTACCGCGGACTTCGGGCTCCCCATAAACTCAAAGGCGGCGTTTCCGGCTGCGTGCGCGAATGCGCCGAAGCCCAGGCCAAGGACTTTGGCATCATCGCCACCGAAGAGGGCTGGAACCTGTTTGTCTGCGGAAACGGCGGTACCAATCCCCAGCACGCCAAACTGCTGGCCACCGATCTCAGTGAAGAAACGCTTATCAAATACCTGGACCGCTTCCTGATGTTCTACATCAAAACGGCCGAACACCTGGATCGCACCTCTACCTGGCTCAACAAAATGGAGGGCGGCCTGGACTACCTCAAGAAAGTGGTCGTCGAAGACTCTCTCGGTATCGGCGAAGAGCTGGAACAGGAGATGCAGCAGCTGATCAACGTCTATTCCTGCGAATGGAAAGAGGTGGTCAACAATCCCGAGCTGCGAAAACGGTTCAAGCATTTCGTCAACTCCGAGGATCTCGATCCCAGAGTCAAGTTCAAGGAGTACCGCGAGCAGCCCGTGCCCGCCGCGGCCGGCTGGGAAGATGAGGAGTAAAACAATTCCCCATTCATTTAACAATCAACCACGAAGAACACAAACTACACTAATTCTTTGAGTCCTTTGTGGTTACATAAACCCAATCCCTGTTATCATCCAAATCACAATCCCTAAACCTTTCTTTAACAGTTCATGGAAGCACAACAAGATGTCATTGAATGGTACAAAGCTGCCAGGGTGGAAGATTTCCCAAAAAACGGCGGCGCCTGCGTGAAGCTGCAGGACAAGCAGATTGCCGTATTCAATTTTACACGGCGTGGCGAATGGTTCGCCTGCCAGAATATGTGTCCCCACAAAAAAGAGATGGCCCTGGCCCGCGGTATGATCGGTGAGAGCGAGGGCGATCCGAAAGTAGCCTGTCCCTTTCACAAACGGGCCTTTAATCTCTACTCCGGGGAGAATATAAACGGCGATGAGGAGCCGGTTGAGACCTATCCGGTGAAAGTGGAAGATGGATTCGTCTATGTCGGCCTTTCATAGCTTTTGTTTCATCACCGGCTACGTCAAGCGTCCACGCTTGACAACATGAAGCTTAATTCTTTACAAGCGCGGACGCTTGGAAGAGCAGTGCTTTAAAATGCTCCATAATCCACAAGTGCATAACTGATCAGCCCGACCCAGCCGCTTCGATATCACAGCCGGCGGTCCCAATTATCTGTTCCAACAGTGCTTCCAACATAATCCCTATGATCCTATCCGATACGAATAAATTATATACGTTCATTTTTGCCTGCCTGGCTTTCCTGCTGCTGGCAGATTATGCTCTCGCCCAGTTCACTCTCTCCGGCGAACTGCGCCCGCGTACCGAGCTGCGCCATGGCTATAAAACATTGCCTGCCGAGGGTGCTGAGGCTGCTTTCTTCACCGAACAGCGCTCCCGCCTGAACCTGGATTACAGCAAAGAGTTGTACGAAATAGGCCTCAGCGTGCAGGATGTGCGCATCTGGGGCAGCACCGGCCAGCTCAATAAAACCGATGGGCGTTTTTCGGTACACCAGGCATGGGGGCAGATCAACTTTAACAAAAGCCTCTCATTGAAAGCAGGTCGCCAGGAACTGGTGTATGACGACCAGCGCATCCTCGGCAGCGTGGGGTGGACCGCCCAGGGCCGCAGTCATGATGCGCTGCTTTTGAAGCTTGACCAGGAAGACTGGTCGCTGCACGGCGGCTTTGCCTTTAACCAGGATAACAATCCGCCGGAACCCGCCAAACTGTTCGACACTTATTATTCCGGCGTCAATAATTACAAAACGCTGCAATACCTGTGGTATCACCGCGAGCTGGAATCTACTTCATTTTCAATACTGGGCCTGAACAACGGCGTTCAGCTGCCGGACAGCACCGTTAATTTTACCCAAACCGTCGGACTCACTGGCACGCACACGTTCTCAGATTTTTCAGTTGACGCTACCTTCTATTACCAAACCGGCACCGATCCGGCCAATACTGATGTAAGCGCCATGCTTGCCTCGGCGAGTCTCTCCTACTCCGGGTTGAATAACATGAATCTGACGCTAGGCGCCGACTACCTCTCCGGAACCCAGCCCGACCAAGCCGACAACCACTCCTTCAACCCGCTGTACGGTACCCATCACAAATTTTACGGCTTCATGGATTACTTCTACGTGGGCAACCCGCATAATCAGCCCATTTCATCCCACAACAATAGTGTGGGCCTGGTGGATCTGTTTGTTAAGTCCGGGTTCAGTTTGTCTGAAAAATCCTCGCTGTCGGCCGCACTGCACCAATTTTATTCACCGGTCGATATCGTCGATCCCAATAATCTCTCAAGCACACTGAGCAGCACGCTGGGCACCGAAATTGATCTTGTTTTTTCGCATGCCCTGTCGGATGAGGTAAGCATCGGGGCCGGGTATTCCCAGCTGTTTGGCACCAATTCACTAGAAGCGATTAAAGGCGGAAGCAGCGGTCCATCCAGCAACTGGGCCTGGCTGATGCTCAGCTTTAATCCTGTTTTTATTTCGATGTAGCAACCGATCCCTAATCCCAATCAATCCCTAACAAAAACTACTGTCGGGTACCACCAATGAAAACCACAAAAGATACGAACAAGGCAACGCGCATAAACCTGTTCAGTTTTGCTGCACCGCACATGCGGACTTTTCACCTCTCCTGGATCTCCTTTTTTCTCTGTTTTTTCGGGTGGTTCGGGGTAGCGCCGCTGATGGCTGTGATCCGCGAGGAGCTGAGTCTCACGCAGTCGCAGATCGGGAACACTATAATTGCCTCCGTGGCCATCACCGTCATTGCACGGATATTTATCGGGCGATTTTGTGATAAATACGGTCCGCGGCTCACCTACACCGTGCTGCTCATCTTTGGTTCTATCCCCGTCATAGGCGTGGGGCTGAGCAACAGTTACGAGACCTTCCTGCTGTTCCGGCTGGCCATCGGCATTATCGGCGCCTCGTTCGTGATAACCCAGTACCACACCTCCGTTATGTTTGCGGATAATGTTGTGGGCACGGCCAACGCCACTACCGCCGGATGGGGGAATATGGGCGGCGGCGCCACACAGATGATCATGCCGATGATTTTTGCAGGATTCGTCTTTCTCGGTTTTGAGGATACATCCGCCTGGAGATGGGCGATGGTCGTGCCGGGTGTGCTGATGATCGTGCTCGGCATCCTGTACTACAATTTTACGACGGATACGCCCAAGGGCAACTTCTCAGAGCTGGAGGTTGATTCCGTCGCTGAGCTGGAAGGCGATGATGCAGAGCAGGAAGAGGAGCCATCTATGCTGGATGTGATGAAAGACTACCGCGTGTGGAGCCTTTTCGCAATCTACGGCGCCAGCTTCGGCATTGAGCTGACTATCAACAACATCGCGGCCATCTATTACTACGATTACTTTTCTTTGGATCTCGAAACCGCGGGCCTCATCGCCGGCCTGTTCGGACTGATGAACCTGTTTGCACGACCGCTGGGCGGGTATCTCGGCGATAAGTTCGGGATCGAATTCGGGCTGAAAGGCCGGGTCCGATTCCTCTTCGTGATGCTCTTCCTGGAAGGCCTGGCCCTGATGCTGTTCTCCAGCATGACGGTGCTGACGCTTGCCATTGGAACGATGATTGTGTTCAGCCTCTGCGTGCAGATGGCGGAGGGCGCTACTTACTCCGTGGTACCATTCGTCAATCGAAAAGCTGTTGGTGCCGTCTCCGGCATCGTGGGAGCCGGCGGAAATGCAGGCGCCGTCATGGCCGGGTTCCTGTTCAAGTATGAATCCATTACCTATCCCGAAGCCCTCTTTGTTCTGGGCGTCGTTGTTAGCATCACTTCGCTGCTGGCCTTCACCGTACGCTTCAGCTTTGGTGATGAGAAGGAAGCCCTCTACGAGCTGGAAGAAGCGATATCAGAGCCTGTTTTACAGACCGAGCCCGCTTTGGCAGATTAAATGAGTGTTATTCGTGATGCGTAATGCGTGATGGCTGCCGCTGTTACGAATTACGTATCACACGTTATGAATCAGAGAATAAAACGAAATACGCACTACTCCTTTGGGGGATTTGTACTCCCGGCTACAATTCAATCCTCCTGTCCTCCTTCTCCAAGGAGGAACTCATAGATGCAGAGTAATACCTGATAAATCAAAAAATAAGCACTCCCAAAGTCCCTCTTGGAGAAGAGGGATTTAGGGAGATTGACAATAGCAATTGAGAAAATTGAATAAGTAGTAATCCAATATGACCCAAACCGGAACCGAGAAATTTAAATCCACCTGCTCCTACTGCGGTGTGGGATGCGGCGTTGTCGTCGAGAAGAACTCGAACGGTCAGATTAAAGTCACCGGCGACGAATCCCATCCCGTCAACAAGGGCATGCTCTGTTCAAAAGGCATGAACCTGCACTACACCGTGGCAGACCACTCCGACCGGCTGCTCTATCCCCAGATGCGGTGGGCGCGCAACCAGCCCCGCCGTCGCGTGGATTGGGATACCGCCCTGGATCGGGCCTCCGCCGTATTCAGAACCTTTATTGATAAATACGGCCCGGATTCCGTGGGTTTTTACGTTTCCGGGCAGTGCCTCACCGAGGAGTACTACACGGTAAACAAGCTGGCCAAAGGGTTTGTGGGCACCAACAACGTGGACACGAACTCCCGGCTCTGCATGAGCTCGGCGGTAGTGGGCTACAAAAAGACACTGGGCGAAGACTCCGTGCCGATCAGTTACGAGGATATTGAGCTGGCCAACTGTTTTTTTATTACGGGCGCCAATCCCGCGTGGTGCCATCCCATACTTTTTCGACGCATCGAAAATCACAAGGAGAAGCATCCTGATGTAAAGATCATTGTCGCCGATCCGCGGGAGACGCAGTCCTGCTCTATTGCGGATCTCCACCTGCAACTGAATCCCGGCACCGATACGCCGCTCTATCACGCCATCGCCCGATGCCTGATCGAAAGCGGAAGAATTGATGAGGAGTTCATCAAAAATCACACCGATGGTTTTGCAACATTTCGCCAGCAGGTGATGGAGCAGTCGCTGGAGGAAGCCGCCGAAACCTGCGGCCTGGAGATCAGTGAAATCAAACAGGCCGCCCGGTGGATCGGCGATGCCAACGGCTTCATCTCCATGTGGGCGATGGGCCTCAACCAGAGCGTGGACGGCACCGACAAAAACCTGGCACTAATCAACCTCTCGCTCATTACGGGTCAGATCGGCAGGCCGGGCTCCGGACCCTTTTCGCTGACCGGTCAGCCCAACGCCATGGGGGGACGCGAAGTGGGCGGCATGGCCAACCTGTTATCCTCGCACCGCAATCTCGAAAACCCCGATCACCGACGTGAAGTAGCCGAACGCTGGGGTGTGGATTCCGTACCTGCCGAACCGGGCTATACTGCCACCGAAATGTTCGACGCCCTCCGCAGCGGAGAGATGAAGGCAATCTGGATTATCTGCACCAATCCGGTGGTGAGCCTGCCCAACTCCGCTATGGTGGAGGAAGCACTAGAGGAGGCCAAATTTGTGATCGTACAGGATATCTCCAAGGATTCCGAGACCGTGGATTATGCGGATCTCGTCCTGCCCGCCGCCGGCTACCTCGAAAAAGAGGGTACCATGACCAACTCCGAGCGCCGCATCAGCTACCTGGAGAAGGTCGTGGAGCCACCCGGCCAGGCGCTGCCTGATGCGGAAATTCTCTGCCGGTTCGCCCGAAAGATGGGCTACCACGGCTTCGACTTTGAGACGGCCGGTGACATTTTCGATGAACACTGCTACATGACCAAGGGCACCAACATCGACATAAGCGGGCTGAGCTACGACTACCTGAAAGAGCACGGCACGGTGCAGTGGCCCTTCCCCGAAGGCGCCGAGAAGGACACCAAGCGCCTGTTTACCGATCACGAGTTTTATACCGAAAACGGTCGCGCGCAGATCCACACCCAGAATGTGAAAGAGCCAAACCGCGAGGGCGAATATCGCCCGCTGGTGCTGACGACGGGCCGAATCCGCGATCAGTGGCACACGCGTACGCGGACGGGTAAGGTGAGTCGGCTGAACCAGCATATCGATCAGCCCTACGTGGAGATCCACCCCGAGGATGCTGAGAAACGCAATATCGCAGAAGGCGATGTGGTGGAGGTCATCAATGGCCGCGGCACCGTTCGCGTGCAAGCAATGCTCTCCGATGAGATCAAGCCCGGCGTCGTGTTCATCCCGATGCACTGGGGCAAAATCCTCAAAAACGACTTCTCGCGTGCCAACAATCTGACGAGCGACCGCATCGACCCGGTTTCCAAGGAACCGGATTTCAAGTACTCCACGGTGGAAATTTCGAAGTTCACCAAGGCGAAAGAAAAGATTGTTGTGGTGGGTGCGGGAGCCGCGTCCTACCGATTTGTGAACCGGTACCGCGAGCTTAACACTGAAGATGAGATTGAGGTCTTTTCCAAAGAGGAGTACCCGTTCTACAACCGCGTGCTGCTGCCCGACTATATCAGCGGCGAGCTGAGCTGGGAGCGCCTCCAAAAGATGAAGGGCGACCAGCTTGCTGATCTGGATCTCACGGTCCATGAAGGCACAAGCGTGGAGTCCGTAGATTGCAACAACAAGACGGTTACTGATTCTGAAGGAAACACGCACAGCTACGATCAGCTGATCCTGGCCACCGGCAGCCGTGCCAATTTCCCCAAAGATATTCCAAACCTGCCGGGCGTATTTACCATTCGTCACCGCACCGATGCCGACAAGCTGCGTGAGTACACCAACAATGAGGGCCATGTCGTGATTGTGGGCGGCGGACTGCTGGGGCTCGAGATGTGCGCCTCGCTGAGCGAGGTGGATATGGAGGTCACGCTCGTGCACCGCAATCCGCGGCTGATGGAGCGTCAGTTGGACCAGACGGCCAGCGAGCTGCTTTACGAGCATGTTCGGGACCGCGGGATCAACGTCATTTTTAATGATGAGGTTGAGCGGCTTTCCCAGGATGGCAAAGAAATACGAGCAGGATTAAAGAGCGGCAAATTCCTGGACTGCAAAGCTGTGGTCTATGCCATCGGTACACGTCCCAACACCGGGCTGGCCAGCGAGGCGGGGCTGGAGTGCAAGCGCGGCGTAGTGGTGAATGAGCACCTGCAGACCAGCGATTCGAGTATTTATGCAATTGGCGAAATTGCCGAATTCCGCGGCACCATGAATGGAATTACGGCCGCCGCCGAGCAACAGGCGGATATTGCGGCCGGGTATATTTCGGGCGATCTCTCGAGCAACTACGCCGGATCGCTTTCCATGAATATCCTGAAGTTCCCCGACCTGGATCTCTGCTCGCTGGGCATGACTGAAGTGCCGGAAGATGATTCGGAGTATGAAGAAATCGTGCTGCTGGACCGCTCCCAGCGATTCTACAAAAAGTGTATCGTCCACCAGGACAAGCTGGTTGGTGCCATCCTGATGGGGGACAAGGCTGAGTTCAACGACTTCCGCATGCTGATCGAAAGCGAGCTGGAGCTCAGCGACCGCCGGAAAGAGCTGCTGCGCTCCGGTCAGGCCATGCCCCCGATGAAAGGCGAGCTGATCTGCTCCTGCAACAACGTGGGCGACGGCAATGTGAAGGAAGCAATTGAAAACGGTTGTACGGAACTGAATAAACTCTGCCAGGAAACCGGCGCCGGAACGGGCTGTGGGAGTTGTAAGCCGGAGGTGAAAGCTATTTTAGAGCAGGTAGAAAATGAGCAATTGGTTAAAGAGCAGTAATCATGTAATTCGAAGCGCTGCTTCGTAAACTTCTCAACTCGAAGCAGCGCTTCGAGCTACAAACTACCGCTCTTCCAAGCGTCCACGCTTGGAAATAACGGCGTGAAGTGTCAAGCGTGGACGCTTGACTTAGCCTATTCGTACATCCAAATAACTATTAACCGGTAACAAAACCCGATGAAGAAAACCGACCTCATACGCGCCTTCATCCCCGGTGGACTGCTGTCCCCGAGAGATCTCAGGAAGATCCTGGACATTGCACGAGACATGGGTAACGAGACGGTCCACTTTGGGTCACGCCAGGATATTATGTTTCCCGGCGATGAGGTGGAGCAGCGGAAGCTGGATGAGGAGTTTGGATCCATTCGCACGCAGTATGAGTGGAACGGGCAGCGGTATCAGAATATCGTGACTTCCTTTGTGGCCGTCGATATCATGCCGACCACGCCCTGGGTGACGACCGGCACTTATTACAATGTGCTGGACACTTTTGATTACCGCCCGCGTCTCAAAGTTAATATCACTGATCCAAAGCAGAGTTTAGTCCCGCTGTTCAACGGGCAGCTCAATTTTGTGGCCTCCGAGCATGAAGACTACTGGTATCTATTTCTGAAGTTTAATCCCACGGATGACCTGCGGCGATGGCCGGTGCTTATATCCAGCTATGATATTGGAAAGGTGGCTGCGGCCCTGGAGCAGCTTTACTTTGATGACAATCGGGATCAATCTGCGGATGTCGATCTGTTGTTTCAAAGCATTAATCAAGAACTGCAAACAAATAACCGAACCATAGATAATGAGCTGGAATTGCCGACGGAGCCGTTTCCCTATTACGAGGGACTGAACAAAATGGCCGGCAGCAAATACTGGCTGGGGCTCTACTGGCGGAACAACCGGTACACCATCTCTTTCCTGGAAAAAGTGTGTGACCTGTGCTCGCGGACCAACATCGGGAAGATCATTATCACCCCTTGGAAGTCATTTATCGTGAAAGGAATTCGGGAGGAGGATCGCGACAAGTGGGAGCTGCTTTGCGGCCGGAATGGAATTAATCTGCGGCACTCCTCGCTGGAGCTCAACTGGCACCTGCCGGTATTGAATGAGCATGCCCTGAAGCTGAAGAAATACCTGGTGAATGTGTTCGACAAGCACGATATCAGCACGTATGGGCTGACGTTTTCGATCAAGGAACGACCGATCTACCTGTTTACGTCTGTTGCCATTTTGATGCACCCGAGCATTCGCCTGTTTGGGAAATATGACCTACAGAAGCGATACAACGTGTTTTACAGTAAGAATTTTAATCCCAATGAGGAGAAATACATTCCGTTTGCGATGCATGTAACCAAGCGAGAGCTGCCTAACGTGCTCATGAAGCTGAGCCGGATCTATTACGATCAGCTGGATGACGACGGGCAGGATCGAATCTGGGAGGAACCGGAGGAGGCACCCGATACCCAAACTGTGCATCAGTGCCCTGACTGCATGACGATTTATGACCAGCGGTATGGCGATACGGCAGCAGAAATCCCGGAGGGGACGCCGTTTGAGGATCTGCCTGAGGGGTATAGATGCCCGCTTTGTGAAACGCCGAAGTCAGAATTTAAAGAACTTGAAATGGAACTTGAGGGAAGTAAGGTGAAATGCCAAAAATAAGGGTTCACGCAGAGTCGCTAAGCCGCAGAGTTCTATAAATCGTTCTTTGCGTCTCCGCGTCTTTGCGAGATTCTTTAACAATTTGTAAACCAGCAAAACAAAAAGATATGACACTAAACCTGAAACTCTTTGGAATAACGAAAGATGTAATTGGTACCAAAGAGCTGGAGTACAACGTCTCATCTGCTGCCAGCGTAAGTTCGTTAAAGCAGAAATTGATTGAAGAATTTCCTGAACTGGACAGCCTCAAGTCGCTGGCTATTGCGGTAAACGGGGAATATGCCAGCCAGGATCTGCCACTGACGGAGCAGGATGAGATTGTGCTTATTCCACCGGTCAGTGGCGGGTAGTTGCTTGTTGGTGTATTAGTTATTGGGCACCTGGGTTCTGTATCGCGAGGTTTAGCTTTTCTAATGCCAATTTTTAAGATGATCCCGCTGTAGATCTGTAAGGGCCTCTGGACGATAAAATTTTTTGTAAAAATCTACATCCAAATGATTGGCCTGGAAACCGAGTAGCGTGCGCAGCGGCATTTGGTAGGCCGGGAACCGGCCATAGCGTTCATAAATATAGCTGCAATACGCGATTGTGGCTTCCACTGTAGCTTCACTCACGCCCGGTGCTGTATTACTGACTTCACCCGAATTTAACCATGCACTGTTGGAAGCCCCTTTCCTGAATATTCCCTCTGCTCCCCACTTCATGTCAACAACCGTCCGAACTGCATCCTCCATTGAACTATAGTACGGCGGGCAATGGGGCTTAATCAGGACTTCCTCACCTGATTCCAGTCCTACCACCAACGGAACGGGTTGATCCCGATTTAGCAGCTTGGCCATCAACCGGTAAAACCAGTTCATTCCCAGGTAGCGGGAGGCACGTACTTCCCTCATGCGAAATCCCAGTGCCTCAAACCACCCGTAATAATGGGCCGCCCAGTGAGGGAATCCGCCCAGACCCATGGCCTGCGTCATAAGTGCCAGGTTTTGGATAATCATGCCGGCCTCGGCTGTGACGAACTCCGTGACGAGCGTCTCCAGCTGCTGGATAGTGATAGTATGCTCTTTGCTTGGATCATCCACGAGGTGACCACCGCGGCTCTGCGCAAACTTTTTGATGCCGGCAGGTCGAAAGCCTGCTCGCTCATCAATGGGATAGATGCCGTTATGCTCGTTGAAGATTTCCAGCAGTGCGTTAATATACATAACCGTAAAATCCTGGACTGGCAGAAAGTAGGTGGCAGCCGGATCGTAAAGCGACCACTTGTTACAGTTGATATTGAAGAAGAGCTCCAGCGGAGGCGTGGAGCGTCCATCTTTAATCCTGACCCTGCTCCGGTGGTATAGCTCGGTATAGTCTTCTTGCTCGGCGAGCTCGACCAATTCCGGTACGGATTCAGCCGGTAAATCGGCCGGTCGTTTGATGTAATAGGTGGCGTCCGGGTTCATCACGATCAGGGAGCAGCTTTGGATGGCATCGCCGCTCGGTACGGTACGGCCCGTGAGACCTGCAAGGATGGTACCCCCTTCGCCCTCGTCATAGACCAGGTCGCCCAGCGCGTAGCCCGTGATACCCGCGGCCGCATATACCAGCATCGCCTCCTCCTGATCGGTGAGTGGGAGCCCCTCATGCCGGCTTTCGTAGGCCATGGGACCCGAATCCATTTTCATCCCCAGTCCAAAGCGGCGGGAGCGGCGGCCTCGCATTATCTCAAGGAGTGAGTCCCAAGACGCAGATTTTTCGGATTTGATATTGTTGTCACTCATCTGATTAACTCCCGTCTCTAATATTTAGTGCCTGCTGTTAAACAATTGATATAATTGAATATACATACATTAAATTAAGGAAATGGCACGCTAAAACAGGTTGTCTTTTCTGGTGTAATCGATCATTTAATTAATGGGATTATGGAAGAGGGGAAGCATCTTCTGTATCCTGAGGAGTTGTCAATGTCCGAAAAGCACACTGCTATTATCTACTCTACCCCGGCGACAGGTATTCATAAGATTTGGGAAAGAGCCGGAATTTCCCACTTGGTTCCGGGATGGCTTATGATACTGATTGGCGTTCTGTTTAACGGGACCCTGCTTGTTTGGGCCTTGATAACACTTAAATAGCGAAAAGAAGAGGTGGAAATTTGTCCATCCAGAAATAAGTTGATGAACTACTAAGCAGTGTCAGTTGTCAAGCGTGGACGCTTGACGGAGCCAGCAACTAGATTGGAAAAATAAATGCATAATATGTAGGCCATCTACTATTAATGAACCAACATAAACTAAAAAACAATGGCTCATCCAAGCGTCCACGCTTGGATCGCGACGGCTAAAAATCAGGTTCAATGCCGTTCGATCGCAATCCTCCGGAACAGACCGGACCGATGGAGGCGACCACCACATTTTTATTAAGTGCGTATTGCAGTTCTTCTTTAGAGGCTACCATACCGGCCACTTTCATCACATGGCTGACCTGTGTTTTACTGGTAAAGAGCACTAGATCCACCTTGCGATCCAGAATGGCCTTGATTCCGTTTTTGAGCGGTTCCAGGTCATCAGGCAGCGCCCACCGGTAGATGGAGATTTGGATCAGTTCCGCGCTACGCTTTTTTATTTAGTATTTAGCTTCTCGTTGCGCTCGCCATATTCCTGGATGGCTACTTTTTACCGGTCAGATCTGAAGTCCGGGCATGCTCATCCAGCGCGTTAAGAATTTCTTCCCACGTATTCGGTTCCGGTACTTTAATATCGATCGTCACATCGAGGCTGCGCAACACCTTGGCTGGTTTGGATCCGCGGGATACAACGATGATACCTTCAAGAGCCTGCAGGATATCATCAAGTTTGTACTTCGTCTTCATCGTTTTTACCAGCATGTCCGTGCCTACGCCGGTCATATATACCAGGATATCCACCTCCCCATCAAAAAGCTGCTGGGCAAAACCGAATACAGCAGTATGGCTTTACAGCGGCATCTCCTGCATGGATGGAGCACTTATGGCGTTGGCTCCCTGCCGCTCAAGCAGCTTGGAGGTCGAGTCTGCCACTCTGCTTTCAAAAGCGAGTGCAGTTACATTTTCAAAGGGGGGTACCCATAATTTATTAGGCATTCTTAAAAAAATACTAATAAATTATTAGGCAATTAAGTTAAAAAATGGATTTTAATTAGATGATACCGGTTAAAGAGGCTGAAGAGATTATCAATTCAATTACCCTGGATACAGGGGCTGAACAGGTTCCTGTGTCGGAAGCTACAGGTCGCGTACTCCGTGAGTCGATCACTTCAGATCGGGATCTTCCACCCTTTGATCGAGTAATGATGGATGGTATTGCCATTCGGTTTGACCAGTGGAAGCAGGGACGGCGGTCATTTCCCATTGCGGGACTTCAAAAAGCCGGTGCGCCCAGGCAGACACTTCGGAATGGCGTTCACTGTCTGGAGGTGATGACCGGGGCTATCCTACCCGGAAATACCGATACTGTTATACGGTATGAAGATCTGGAAATAACCGAAAAGGACGGGAGTGCAATCGCGACTATTCAAAAGCCTCCCAAAGCGCGTCGGCAGAATATCCACGCCAAGGGTACAAACCGCGCCGGGGGTACGCTGATCGTTGAGGAGGGAACGGTGTTGAGCTCTGCTGAGATCGGGGTTGCGGCTACAGTTGGGATGCCACAGGTCAAGGTCTCCAGCCCTCCCCGGGTGGCCGTCATTTCTACGGGTGATGAGCTGGTGGGGATCGATCAGCAGCCCCTGCCCCACCAAATTCGGGGATCCAATTCGTACACCCTTGCCGCGGCGTTGCGAGAGCTGGGGATTAAAGCTCGGCTGTTCCACCTGGATGATGACAAGGAGGAGATCGCCGATAAGCTGGGGGGACTGCTGTCCCAATTTGATTTGCTGATCCTGAGCGGTGGCATCTCCAGGGGCAAGCTGGACTATATCCCTGAGATGCTTGAGCAGAATAGCGTAGAAAGACTGTTCCACAAAGTCCGCCAGCGGCCCGGCAAGCCGTTTTGGTTTGGGAGGTCCGAGCAGGCCGTGGTGTTTGCCCTGCCCGGCAACCCGGTATCCACATTTACCTGTTATTACCGGTATATCTGTCCCTGGCTTAAAAGGCAATTGGGGATGCAGGAAGAGAAACAACCCGTGGCACAGCTTACAGAGGACTATACCTTTGAAAAAAAGTTGACCTATTTTCTTCAGGTTAAGATATCTCAGTCGCCCGAGGGAATTATGCAGGCCACCCCGGTGAAGGGTAAAGGATCAAGCGACCTCGCCAACTTGTGTCGTGCAGATGGTTTGCTTGAGCTACCAGAGGAAAAGAATCTATTTTCCAGGGAAGAAAGTTTTTCACTTTACCTGTATCGTCCAATGTGGTAAATATTGATATATACTTTTCATAATCTACGAGTATTTGGTTCTACCTCTGATAGATGATATCAGGTTTCGTGCTATACACCAATGGGAAACATCAATTTTCGGCTTGGATATTGACTTCGTTTGCGTTTTTATTCCGTTTCAAATTCATTTTTACGCACCTCTCGAAACAGCTTGCTCATCTCATCGTCAGGGGCTCCTGATTGCATAAATTCTTAGATCTCCAAGACGGTTCTGTCATACAGGTAGACTTTACGGGTCCCCTCCATTCGGTTGCAGGTTCTGCAAAACGTTCGGCTTAAGGCGGTGATAGCTAGAAGTCCACCCACGTTACTGATTTGACCAACTAATCGTTTAAAAATCATCATTTCCGGTGAATACCCTTCATAGTATTCTTTTCTGTTGTTACAGATGATGTTATTTGAAGCTATAAAAATAACGGTACAGCGTGCTAAGGTGAATAAAAATTCAGCCTGTACATTGCTTAGTTTTCCTTTGGAGAGGGTATAATCATATTTACCCGCTGCCGGTATTCCTTATATTTTTCTCCATGGTATCGGACCAGATCCCGCTCTTCAAACCATATGCCCACAAAAATGTAGCCGGTGGTGGCTATGGCAAATACAAGATGTCCGAGTGTCATTGTAGGCGTGGCCCAAAAGGCGATGAGAAATCCCAGCATGAGGGGATGGCGTACATACTTGTACAGTCCCGGCTCCTGGAATTCAAGGGGCGTGATTTCCTCCCCCTTTAAATACAGCCAGACCTGCCGGAGCCCGAACAGGTTAAAATGATTAATCATAAAGGTAGTAATCAATACGATAACCCAGCCCAGCCAAAAAAGACCGTTTATCAAGTCGGACCACAACCCGGCTTCCACACTCCAGATTACATCCGGAAGAGGCTGCCACTGCCAGTACAGCAGGATCAAAACCAAGCTGCTGAGCAGCACATACGTGCTCCGTTCCACATGTGAAGGGACGATCTTGGTCCACCATCTCTTGAATCCATCCCGGGCCATGACCGAATGCTGGACAGCAAATAGCCCCAGCAGTAGCACATTTATTCCCAATGCCTGCCACAGGGTTGCCGCTTCGGGACCGCTGTTGATCGTTTTGGGCACCCCAAAATCACCGACAAAAGCGATGGCATAGAGAAAAGATCCCAGGAATATGACGTAAGAAACAATGCCGTAGAGAAAAGAAAGAATGCGTCCAAACATAGTAATCACCTCGCTGTTTTGGTTAAGTAAAATTGTATGATTTTTTATTGTCCGGCTATAAAACCTTGTGCCTCACGGGTACCGGCACGATTCGAGTCTTGCGCATTGGCCAATAGTCTTTCATAATATTCACCCGCCGCTTGTTTTTTGCCGGCTGCTTTTGCCGCCCGCGCCGCCCCCAGCAGCGTGTTATAGCGCCCCGGCCATACCGCGTCAGATGCCTCATAAGCTTCAAGAGCCTCTGCGGGTCGGTCGAGATCCATGAGCAGATTGCCCAGGGCTTCGTTGGGCGGCAGCAGGGCGCCGGAGGTTACCGGGTGCTTTTCGATCTTATTCTCCAGTTCGGCAGCCGATTGCAGTAAATTAACCCCCTTTCTATTGTCATTTTGTGCATGGGCTATCCAGCCCGTCAGTATGCGACGGTCGATTTCGATATAGGTAGCCATATCGTCAGCTCCGCCGGCTTTTGCTCCATCTCTGAGGTCCCCGAGCTTTTGTTCAGACTCCCTCGCAGTCTCAATATCACCGGTATGGACAGCGCCCAGGCCGCGCGCAAACCAGGTCAGACCCTCCGCCCAGGGCGATGCATCCCACGGCAGGTATCCCGGAGACCGCGGTTCCAGTTTGGCGACCTTGTTCCATTTTTGCCTCTCAACCGCCAGCCGTGCCGGTATGGCGGCAGTATGAAAAGCGGCAACAAAAGATGCCTGGTGCGGTTCTTTGCTGAAACCTCTTTCTGCGGCAGATTCGGCTTTTTCATCTTCACCCCGCTGCAAATAGGCATAGACCAGATAATCTATGGCATGGAGGTAATGATGGGAGATGGATCCGTTGACCGGATAATTGAGCGCAGCCTCGGCCGATTTCAGGTTCCAGTCAATGACTTCCGGCCAGTTGCCCAGTCGCACATAAATATGGGTGGGCATGTGCAGGGCATGGGGAACCGCCGGGGCGATCTTGCCGTAGGCCTCCACGATGTCCAGCGCATTCCCGGCCCGGCCGTCAACGTCGGTGGCATGAATGGTATAGTGTATCGCACCGGGATGCGAGGGAATTCGCTCATAGATCTCCCGCAGAATGGCCTCGGCCTCATCATGAAGCGGATCCCGGTTATCAGCCCGCAGCGCGATTGCCAGGCGGGTCAAACCATATAAAGCTGCAATATCTTCGTCATCGGGATAGGCTTCATAAGCGGCTTCCACGGCCTCGGCCCAGCGCCGGATGCGCGTCCAGAAGTTGGCTATTCCGGGCTCACGGAAAAATGCCGCTGTCGATTCAACAAGCAGTCTTTCCCGCTCTGAATCGGCAAGCTCAAGGGCTTTGTTGATCGTCTGCCAGCCCTGCCGGAGATCTTCTTCACTCGGCCGGGTCCCCCACAGCGGCTGGAACAGCGTCGTTGCCACGCCCCAGTAGGCCATCGCGCATTCCGGGTCAGCCTGCGTGATCTCCCTGAAGTCGTCCTGCGCTGTCTCGTACATCATATTATGCAGCATGGCCAGTGCGCGGTTGAAATCGGCCTGTACCTCCTCTTTGCAGGATACCTCAAAATCAACCTGGCCATAATCCTGTGACTGGGCATTAAGCTGACAAAAAGGAATTGCAAGGAGTACTATCGCAATACACAAAAGTGATGATGAATGTCGGTGAATCCGCATTCTGACCTCCATGGTTTCTTTGGTTAAGAGAAAGATTATTCTGCAATCCAGCGGCCGTTACGGTATGTACCCTCCTGAAAGGTGGCCCGCCCGTTATTTTCATCAATAAAGTAGCCGGCTTCATAGACCAGCCTGCGGTCATCATCTTCGACCAGGTGAATGGCCTCGGGTTCAACCGCCTTTTCGTAGGGATCATATACCGTTCCTTCCACCTCCACCGTCTCCAGGAAATGCTGCCGGAGAAAGCTCTGCGGAATGTTGACGACGAAGTAAAACGATCCGTCTTCGGTATATACTCCTGTAGTGTAATCGGCGCCCCGGTGGGTAGTCGGACAGAGCGAGCCAACTACGGCACAATCAAATCCCGACAGCTTCCCGGTAACGGTGTGGGTACCATCAGACTCTTGCATGTGGTCATGGGATTCAGAATCGGTATCCTGACCGGGATTACATCCGAGTATGATCAGGCTCAGTGCGGCAATCATGCAGGGTAAAGTTTTCTTTAGTCTGAAATACATCGCAATCCTCCATTTTTTGAAATGAACTATTCTGCATAAAAAGAGTGAAACGGTCGACCCGTCCTATGCTTTCCGGCCTGTCAGGACGATGGTATGAGCTCCCAGCCCTTTTGCAGCCTTCCGGGTGCTTTCGTTGGAGCTGCGGTCAAAATAATCCAGGCGGTCGATGACGGTAACATTTTCAAAACCGGCCGAACGGATCATATCCAGATATACCTCAACCGGTTCGGCGCCTACAATACATTCAGCCCAGAGCTGTGGATCGGCTTTTGACTCGGCCGAAACCGGTTTGGACAGAACGATATCCGCAATCTGGAGATAACCTTCCGGTTTGAGAATGCGATGAATCTCCTTAAATGCTTTTTCCTTGTCGGGCACCAGGTTGATGACCCCGTTGCTGGTTACCACGTCGGCTGAGGCATCATCCAGCGGGATATCGACGGCCTGTCCTTCGATGATGCGGATATGATCCACACCCGCCTTTTCAATATTTTTCCTGGCTTTCCGGATCATGGCAGGGGTGATGTCGATACCGATAACCTGTCCCTCGGGTCCGGTCTTGATTCCTGAAATAAGTGCGTCCACCCCGGATCCCGAGCCAATATCGACCACGGTATCCCCCGGTTGTATAACCTCGGCCAAAAACGGATATCCCACCCCGGCAAACGGCTCAACGGCAGAGGCCGGAATCGCATTTAGTTCTTCTTCAGGATATCCGAGATGCAGGCAAGAATTGCGGCCGGTCGGAAAGTGAAATTCCTTGTTCGGGCAGGCGGCTACTTCGTCGTACATCTCCTGCACGGCGTTCTCTACTTCCTGTTTGTCCAATTGGGTTGTCGTAGTACTCATGGCAGTTACCTCTTTGTTTCTTATTCGTTCGGATTTCTTGTTACTTCACCCACAATGTAATGGCAGCCTCTTCCCTTGATCTTCCGTTTTTCTTCCGGGTTTGGTTATTGGGATAACAGATGTGCCCCTAATAACGAATAACCGGTAAATAAACCATTTGATTGAAGTGCTGGATCAGAATTTTTTTATATCAATAATTAAAAAATAGGAGTTTGAACCTTGATTGGTGGGATTAAGGGATTACCTTGATTTTAAACGTATCCCGGCCATCAGGCCAATCCCATAAATCACGGTTCAGATTATGATATACAGAAACAGAGGCACCGAATATTCGATCAGTTACTACATCGAATCCTGGCTTCGTTCAAGGCAGTTTTGGGAGACAATATTTCCCGCATCCCTATACCAAGGCAATTGCAATTTCTGATTCTTTGTCAACGGTTCCTTGATTCGCAGGATTAAGAGATTATCTTGATTGAAATATATCGCGATCATCAAGCAATATCCCAAATCACGGGGCAGACAACGGGAGAAGAGAAATGAAATATAAACAACTTACGCACAAAATTATCGGCAGTGCCATGCGGGTGCATTCCGAATTGGGTAATGGTTTTCAGGAAGTGATCTACCAGCGGGCCCTGGAGTACGAATTCAAATTAAATGATATCACGTTCGTCAGGGAGTTTGAAATGCCGGTACATTATCGGGATTTACAGGTAGGCACACGCAGAGTTGACTTTTTAGTGGAGGATACCATATCTGTTGAATTGAAAGCCGTGATTAAACTGGAGGATGTTCATCTGGCCCAGGCGATGAATTATCTGGAAGCTTATAACCTGGAAATCGGACTGCTGCTTAATTTCGGTGCCCGAAGTTTGGGGTACAAGAGGCTGCACAATAACAGTCTGAACCCTGATTCAAGGGATTAAGGGATTTCCTTGATTTAAAAATCCCGGCCATCAAGCGAATCCCACAAATCACGGTTCAGACTACCATACGCAGAAACAAAGGCACCTATGCTTCAAACTTAACCAATCAACTGACAACCAACTTGTCCTGCTGGTCAACCATGCATTCCAGATAATGGGCTACGGGAGAGTGGGTCGTTTCCGGCACGGCCTCTTGCAGTATTTGATAGGATTTTTCCCTGCATTCTTCAGCACGATCCCGATCCTCTTGAGTGATGCAAAGGCTGGACTCGATGATAGTGGCAACCGCTTTTCCGATGGGGTTATCGGTTTTCTCGGCAAGCTGGGATACGGCGTCTCCACATTCACGCGCGCGATCCAGCTGACCAGTATGAAGGTATAAATAGGCCATCCATGGATACAGTTCCAGGGCACAGGCCCCACATGCTCCCGTTTCATCCAGCAATGCTTCGCTTTTTTCTACCATTTGTTGGGCCCGTTTAATATCATCACTCTCAATACGATTCCAGATACCGACCCCGTAAAGCCGTTGCAGGCAATGATCCCTGACAGCGGCCTGATTGGCATACGCAAGACCGTCCTGGATGGCCTGCCACCCGAGCTCACTGGCGCCTGTCAGCGTATGAAGCACGCTCTTACGGGCCAGCGAATAGGCCATCCCGGCGGGCGATCCCACCTGTTCGTGCAGCTCGAGACTCGCAGCCAGCTCTTCGACAGCCCGGTGCCGTTGTCCTCTCCACAGGTGCATGGTGCCCAGCGCGTAGTGACAGACGGCGACACAGCGAAAATCACCCATTTCCGAAGCCTGTTCGGCTATCTGTTCCAAAAATGAACGTGCACGCTGCAGCGGCTGGTCACCGGAAATATGATATTCCCAAAGGCAGAGATGGGCATCCGTGGCCACCACAATTTCGGGCGACCAGCCGTGGTACTGCCGGTCCATTTCGTATTGCAACCCTTCTTCCCATCGGCCGAGTGGCAGGCAGGTCATCGCAAGGATTTCACGCGCCTGCGAGGCTTCAACCTTTGCTTCAGCTTTTTCGGCCTTTTGGAGTGCTTGCTTTGCAATATCATACGCCTCTTTAAGCCGGTTCAAGTGCCACAGGTGGAGTGCTTTTGTGATTAAAACTCTAGCCTTGGCCCGATCATCATCCTCGACAAGATCAAAAGCCTTCTCCAGATATGTTGCAGAGCGATCGATCTCGGTACGGAATATGGCAACTACGGCCATCTTTCGATACAATTCCACCAAGTCCGTGTTGTCCGGAGCAATTTTTTCAGCAATTGATATCGCTTCTTCATAGGCTTCATAGCTCATCTCAAGTTTACCACAGGCCCGATAGACGTCGCCAATACGTTCTAAAATTTCTCTCTTCAGCCTGGTGGCCTTCTCGGTTTCAAGATTGTCGAGTACTTCACACGCTTCGCGGTACCGCTGAAGGGCATCTTCATGGGCATAGGCACTTTCTGCTCTTTCACCTGACTGAATCAAAAACTGTGCTCCCTTGAACATATCACCGGCTCCCAGGTAATGCCAGGCTATTTGTTCAACCGGTGGTTCCTTAGCGTCTGTCGATAACTCCAATAGCCGGTCGGCTACCTGTCTGTGAAGGGTTTTACGGCGTGCCTGAGAAATCGACGAGTAAATGGTCTCCTGGACAAGAGCGTGACGAAAGGAATAATCAAGTCCCTTCTCTTCAAGCAGGCGTTCCCTGACAACTTCTTCAAGAGCTGTAAAAAGTTCCTGGTTTGCACCTTGATGGTCACCACTCCATACATAAGCCAGAAGCTCATAGGGAACCTGTCGGCCGATCACTGCAGCTATATACAAGAGATGATGGGCGGGGGGAGAGAGTTTTTCAAGTTTTTGGTCGACCAGTTGATGCAGGGAGGAAGGAATGTTTTTTGATACAGGAGACTCCGGCATTTTCTCGGAATGCTCATTCTCCCGGGGGTGATCTGTATCTCCCTTTTCCCTGTAATGTCGCAACAGTTCGAGCGCATAAAAGGGATTCCCTTCGGCAAGCTGATAAATTTGGCGGGCTGTATCCGCCCCTATGATATCATGTTCGGCATACTGTTGAAGCAGGCCTATATGTTCCTCATAGGTGAGCGGAGCAAGTTCGATCTTTTCCACCGAAGGCTCTTCCATATCTCTGATAAACTCCGGTTCCGGCTCTCCTTCTCCTTTTCTTAATGTAGCGACAATCAGGACAGGCAATCGCTCCAGGTGCCGGATCAAATAGGAGAAAAGCTCCCGGCTACCCTGGTCTGCTGCATGCAGGTCTTCAAGTATTACAGCGCAGTACTCCTCCTGGGCAAGTGTCGCGAAAAGACGTTGTACCCGGGCAAAAAGATGGCCTTTGGCTGCCAGCTTATCGGCATGAGGAGCCGGGATGCCCTCACCGGCAAAGGTCGGAACAAGACGTCCGATCTCTACCGGAAGCTCTTCTTCAAGTTCGGGGTGCCTGTAAAGAATATCGTCGAACAGTTCAATAAATGGGCCGTAAGCCACATTCCCGGATGCTTCCCCACTGCGTCCCAAAAAGAACGGGATATCCCTGCGGCGGGCACGCAGGATGAGTTCCCGGACCAGCCGTGTTTTTCCGATTCCGGCTTCTCCACTTATTACAAGTCCGCTCCCGCGCCCACTTGAAAGATCATCAAGTAATTGCTCTATGGTATTACACTCTTCAACGCGTCCGATAATTGACGGGATAGATTCTGGAAAGGATGTTAAACGAGCACGCTGATTTTTTTCTACTTTAAGCTGACCTTCCCGGATATTGTCCAGAAGTTCAATAGTCTCTTTAGAAGGATCCATACCCAGCTCTTTGCCCAGCCTCTCTCTGCAAACTTCATATTGGTGAAAGGCGCGTGTTTCCTGACCTTTTTTGGCAAAAACGCGCATCAAACCTCGGTGCGCTGTTTCAAGGGTGGGTTCTTTCTCCAGCGCCAGCCTCAGCATTTCAGCCGCTTCCGACAGCTCTCCCTGCTGCTCATACTGCCCAGCCAGGGCCGTAAGTACATCAAGATATAACTGCCGGTAGTGCTCGCGGGGCAGCGACGCCCATTCGGCATATCGATCCATGGGCAAAAATTCACCACTATATATTGAAGCGGCATGTTCCAGTTCAGATAGGTCTCGCTCTTTGATACCTGTTCGTGCTGCTTGTTCAAAGAGTCGTCCATCGGTTACAACACCACCGGGCGGGTTAATTTTTATGAAATCATCCGTAATGTTGATCCAGTCATCGGCATCGTCATTATGCTTTGTAAAAGCTTTTCTTATATGATGGATTGCCTTGTAGAGTTGTGCGTTTGCTGCATTTTGATCTAGATCCGGCCATAACAGATCGGTGGCATGTTCCCGGGCCATCTGGAAATTACGTTGGTGCGCAATCAGCTTAAGCAGAGTTCGCGCTTTGCGACCTTTAATTTCGGTTTCATTTAGTGCTTGTCCATCGATAATAACCTCAAAACGCCCGAACAGATGCATCTCGAGGCTTGCGGACGATAACGGCTTTGACGATTCCATAACCCCAGCAGCTTAGTTGAGTTCCATCCCATTTAAAATATTATAACAAAATAATGGATAGTGTTCAGAATCGTTCTTAACTGATGTTAGAAATGATTTGAGATGACGGCAGGTCAGGCAGTTGCGTATCCATCGATCAACTCCCACCTGAAATTATCACTGGTGAATGACATTCATACATTAAAATATGTAACTCTTCTTGTTCCGATTATTTATCTCACTCCTGATAATAAATGGATTTCCCCGACTTTTCTTTTAAGCTTAATTTAAGTCTATACTCTTTATAATATTGAAGGAGTAACTGCAGATAGTGTATGTATCTAAGATTCAAATACTGAAATACGCTTTGTAATCTGAGGGCTTTGTAAAACCCTCACTCCTCGTTCTGAGGGAGTTGTACTCCCCTTTAACAAGGTCATAAGGTCGGTGGTTCAACCACCTCCCAACAAAATAGCAGGTTCTGCAAAGGTTCCTCATCATAACAACTAACCGGCTGGTACCATGGAACACTCACACGAACATATGAATCACGGTCACAATCACAGTGGCGAGCATCCTCACAACCATGACCACAAACACGATCACAAAAAGG
>NZ_JBINJF010000035.1:0-38311 GCF_043951865.1 Halalkalibaculum sp. DA3122 | reverse complement strand
CGCCTGCTTCGGCCTCCGCGCCCCATTCAAGGCCGGGAAAGACCAGGTTGTATATTTTGTAGCTCGCTCCCTCGTCAGACAGAACTTCTTCCGGTCTTGGACATGGTGCTATAACTCGTTTATACGAGCTCCCCCTTCGAAATTCATCATTATTAATTCTTCATTCATAATTCCCTAAAAATTGCTCCTGAAAAAAAAGATACCATCTTATACAAAAAAAGATGGCATCTTATGAGGAAAAAGATACCATCTTTTTTGGTAAAAGATATCGGCGTTTTTTTGCGGGCAAAAAAGAACCCCCTCTGCGGTGCCACAGAGGGGGCGTGTGTTCCCGGTGATATCAGCTTGCGTCTTCAACCGTCAGCTGATCCGTCATCAGCCCGGTTCGCAGGTTGGTCGTATCCTGCAGTATGGCCCGGACCTCCAGGCGGTAGGTGCCGGGGTCCAGCTCCGGGTTGATGAAGATGAGCTCGCTCGGCTTGTTCCGCAGGAGGGTACTCTCCACCCGCGTTTCGGTGCCGTTGGAGGTATTGACAAAGAAGTTGCCCTGGTCGGGGTCCTCCTCGTCGAACTTCAGCAGTTGCCCCACAATACGGGCACCGCCGCCGGGCGTGATCTCCGCGTCGCGGCTCCCCGAGCTGTTGTCGGAGTAGTGGGTGATGGTGGGAATACGCTCGCGCGGCTCCACCTTTTGAGTGGGGATCTCGTCGGCCGTCTCCCGCAGCCGGAGCCCGGGCGAAACGTTGATGCGCACCTCGTGGCGATCCGTGTCGAAACGGTCATCCTCGCTGTCGAACACCCCGCTTATGCCGGGACGGATGTTGACCAGCGGCGTCACCACCGAATGTCCCTGCTGCACCAGGTTCAGGATGGCACGGGTCACCTCCTCGAATCCCGCCAGCGCTTCCGCACGGGTGACGGTGGATCCCTCCCGGGTCATGTAGTCGTAGACATCCTCGATCGAGTAGCTCTCCGGGTTAATGCTGATAGCCATGTAATCATCCTCGTCGGATGTTATATGATTGCGCTTTAAATAATATTCTAAAGACATAGGCGTCTCCTTTCGTTATAGGATTGTTTTTGTTGATAGTTGATCCGCTTCAGCACCATATTGGTGTACTGAAAACGTATATGTGATGAACAGTGAAGTTCTCTTTACCTCTTAGACCCGGTTAAACGCCGATCCTTACAAAAAAGATAGTGGATTCTAATATTTGTAAAAGAAATGAACATCATTGCGGTCCCGGCAACACCGCGCCATCCCGTATCAACTCAACGCTGTGTCATCCTGAGCGCAATGAAGCGAAGTGAAATGAAGATCGAAGGATTTCCCCAAACATGGCAACTACTGTTTGAGTGTTAACCCCTCCACCCCTAAGCAGCCTGCCATTCTTCGACTCCGGCGCAATTTAGTTATTAGTGGACTGGCTATTAGTTATTTGTTTGAACCAATAACTAATAACTAATAACTAATAACTAATGAGAAAGAAGGAGGATCGTTAAGCCATTGATATCAAAATTTAACCAGCGTCACCCCGGCACCGCCACGGTCCGCGGGTGCCAGGGAGTAGCTGCTGACCTCCGCACGTTCATCCAGGTACTCATGGACCAGGTTTTTGAGGATTCCTTCCCCCTTGCCGTGAATGATCTCTACACTGTTGAGTCCCGCCGCGATGGCGTTGTCCAGGTAATGTTCCACCTCTTTAATCGCCTCGCGACCCCGCATGCCGCGGATCTCAATAGAGGGTTTGGTGGGACCGGGGCGTGCGCTTCGCGGTACATTTACCCTGACGCGGTTTTTGGGAGACGGTTTCTCGCTGGCGTCCTTAACCTTTACGAGGTTGTTAAATTTTGTTTTAAGGCGTAACCCGCCGGCCTGAATTACGGCCTGGTTCCCATTGACCTCAACCAGTTCGCCATTGGTGTTGGCGTCCATCAGGCGAACGATGTCGCCCACTTTCGGCGGCTCGTCGGAGAGCTGTTCCCGCTGTTCCTGTTTTTGCCGGGCCTCCAGCTCTTCCAGTTCCTCCTCAATTTCATCCTTCTGCTCCGAGACCTCCTCGCGGGCCCTGCTGATCGCCTGCTTGTCTTTTTTGCCCTGCTGAACAATCCGCTCCACCGCCTGTTCAATCCGCCGGTTGGCCGACTGCATAATCTCTTCGGCCTGCTTCAGCGCCTTCTCGCGGATCTGGTCCTTCTCTTTTTCGAGTGCGCGGCGCTTGTCTTCATATTTTTGGCGCTCGGTTTCCATCTTTTTTTTGAGGCGGTCATAATCCCTTTTAAGGGTTTCGGCCTCCTGCGTTTTTGATTCCAGCTCGTTGATCAGCGATTCCATGTCCTGCTTGGTGGACCCGGTAATCTCGCGGGCTTTTTGCAGCAGTTCCGGGCTCAGGTCCATCCGCTGTGCGATTTCAAATGCATAGCTGCTGCCGGGCACGCCTTTTTTGAACCGGTAGGTTGGGGACAAGGTGGCCTGGTCAAACTCCATTGATCCGTTTACGGCGTGGGGATGTTCGTGGGCAAACACCTTCAGTGCACCGTGATGGGTGGTTACCAGCGAAAGTGCGCCACAGCTGATCAGGTGCTCGACCAGCGACTGGTACAGTGCCCCGCCTTCGTCCGGGTCGGTTCCCGCACCGGCTTCATCAATAAGGACGAGGCTGCTCCCGTCCGCCTCCTGCATCACGGACTTCATCCACTGCAGTCGACTGGAAAAGGTACTCAAATCGTTTTCGATCGACTGGTCGTCTCCCATGTCCACGAACAGCTTGCTGAATACCGGCAGTTCAGAGCTGTCTTTGGCGGGAATGGCAAAGCCGGACTGCATCATCATGGCACAGAGCCCCACCGTCTTGATTGCCACCGACTTCCCCCCGGCATTGGGGCCCGTGATCATCAGGCAGCGTTCGCCTTCCTCGAGCTCCATGTCGAGCGGGATGACCGGCTCGCGCTGTTCTTCCGCAAGTGAGCGGTTTTTGAGCAGCAGAATCGGGTTGTAGGCCTCCTTCAGGCGGAGATATTTGCCGTCGGAGAGAACCGGGACAAAAGCATCGAGATCGATACTGAGCTGAGCCCGGGCCGAAATCATATCAAAACGTCCCAGTACCTCGATATTTTGCTCCAGGTACCGGTGGTTTTTTCGAACCTCATTGGTGAGAGCGCGCAGGATACGCTCGATTTCCCGCTTTTCCTCAGATTCGAGCTGCCGAATTTCATTATTTATGTTGAGCGCTTCCACCGGCTCCAGGTAGACCGTCTGTCCGGTTGAGGAGACGTCATGCACAAATCCCTGGATCTTTCGCTTGTATTCCGCCCGGATCGGAATTACCATGCGGCCGTTGCGCAGGGTGGGGCCTTCATCAGAAGCCATGCCCTGTTTGGTGGCGCGGCTCATCACCCGGTTGATGGTATTACGCAGATCGTTTTGCCGTTTTCCCAGCCGGGATCGGATCGACTGCAGTTCGCTGCTGGCGTTGTTCTTGAGTGAACCCTGCTCAGTGATCACCTTGTTGATCTCTTCCTCAAGCTCCTTCAGCGGAATCAGCTCCACCGCCAGCGCATCCAGTACCGGGTACCGTTCCCGGCGATCGCCCAAAAACGACTTTACGCGACGGGCGGAGGCAGCCAGCTGCAGTATTTCAAGGAACGCTTCGGCCGAGAGCAGGGTACCCTCCGGTTTAGACCTGCTGAGCGAATCCCTGATATCATGCAGGTTGTCCAGGGGAAAAGCAGCATCATTGCGGATAAGATCCATCATTTCGCGCGTCTCATCCAGCAAACGAGCTACGCGGTCCGGGCTTGAGGAGGGCTCCATGCGCTGCAGATGCTCTTCACCCACAACCGACCGCGTGCGCCCGACGGCTTCCCGGCGGATCGTTTCAAAACCAAGTTTCTCAGACAGGTGCGGAGGATAAAATTGCATTGGGTGTGTGTAGTGAGTTGTGAGTCTTGGGTTCTGAGTCGTGAGTATGAAATACTATTTAACGTGAGTTCTAGCTTCCAGCTTTAACATTGTTTCTTACTTTCTTGGGGCAGGGCTTTTATGAGGCTGTCCAAAAAGTCCAATAAGGGGGAACACCATTTAAATAATTAAGGCGTGGTCAATCTCCCTGAATCCCTCTTCTCCAAGAGGGACTTCAACACATTGCCTTTATTGCATCCTGAGATTGTGACCCAAGAGTTCCTCCTTGGAGAAGGAGGACAGGAGGATTGACCTGGTGGATTTAGTATATCGGCTAAAATTTATTATTAAGCACCTAATCAACATCGCTCAGGCCATACCTAAAACTACACATTCCAGAATTCATTCTCTTTTCCATTCCTCATTAGCTTTTCAACCATCAGGTGGTTTATCAATCTCCCTAAATCCCTCTTCTCCAAGAGGGACTTTGTAAGTGCCCATTCCATACAATAAGAGCCATTTTCTTGTCATTGAGTTCCTCCTTGGAGAAGGAGGACAGGAGGATTGATCATATTATTATTCTGGCAGATAATTTTCCAACACCCGTATAACATTATCCAAATCATTGCGTACTTCCTCTTCTGAAAATCGGAGTACAGTATATCCAAGCTCTTTTAATCGCTTATCCCGTACTTTGTCGTCCTCATATTTGAATTTATGGGAATACCCATCTAGTTCAATAACCAGGTTAAGTTTTCTGGAAATAAAATCAACGATATAATTATCAATGCAAAACTGGCGGTTAAATTGGTAGCCATGAAATTGGCTGGCCCGGAGGACTTCGTTCCAGAGAATAGCTTCTCCCTTAGTACCATCTTTCCGAAGTCTTCTGGCTAGCTCCTTATGCTTTTTATTATAGTGTGATTTACTCTTTGTCATCTTAACGAACTTTGTTTTTTGTCAATCTCCCTGAATCCCTCTTCTCCAAGAGGGACTTCAACACATTGCCTTTATTGCATCCTGAGATTGAGACCCAAGAGTGCCTCCTTGGAGAAGGAGGACAGGAGGATTGATCTTCCATTTCTTCCACAAACCTAAAGTATTAATGAATGCAACTATCTGTCGAGACTTTTTGGACAGCCTCACTGTTTTCTTGCCATTTCAAGACAAACAGGCATTTTGGTTGAGATCACTACGTCGAACTCAGGTTATGTACTCATTACTGCGTTTTGAATATGTGCAAATATAACTGTCTTTTGGCGGAATCACTGAATTTGAATTCACAGAAATATTTTGTAATTCAGAACTGCCAATGTGAACCAAAGGACAGAAATATGAAAATTGATCTTTTCCAGGTAGATGCATTCGCAGCCACGCTCTTTGAGGGAAATCCGGCCGCGGTCTGTCCACTGGAGAGATGGATCCCGGATGAACTGATGCAGCAGATTGCCATGGAAAATAACCTTTCGGAAACCGATATAAAACCATCGGCCTCTACCTGGAAATACATTATTTAAAGTTGGGTACTCGAAATTTAATACAGAAACAGTATCACCATTTAGCTTTGATCTATGGAGTTTTCTTTTCTCATTTTGCTGCTCATCGGCCTGGCGGCGGGCGTGCTGGCCGGGCTTTTCGGTATCGGCGGGGGCGTGCTGTTTACCCCGATCCTGTTCTTGCTGTTTAAAGAGGCGGGTATGTCGCAACTGGTGTTGTGGACTATTGGCACCTCGCTGTTCTGTACATTTATTGCAGCTGCCGGGAGCTCGATTCGCCAGTACCGGCAGGATAACTTTTTTGGGAATGAGGGGCTGCGCGTGGGATTGCTGGGAGCAGCGGGCGTGTGGGCTGGCAAACAGGTGGCAACCGCTGCATTTTATACCGAACAAGTGTTTGCCATCTTTTTTAGCCTGCTGTTCCTCTATGTCGCGTACCGGTTTGTTAAAAGAGGAAGAAATTCAGCTCGTGAGGCCAGGGCGCCCCGTTGCCTGATTACGTTGAAAGAGGCGGGAATCACCGGCGGGGCGGGTGGGTTCGTGGCGGCTCTTGCCGGGATAGGCGGGGGGAGCGTTATGGTGCCGATCATGAATCTCTATTACCGGATTCCCATTCAAAAGGCGGTGAGTGTTTCTTCGCTGGCGATCGTTTTTATCTCCTTGTCAGGATGGCTGCAGCTGGCATTTTATCCGGCCGGCGGATCCTCCCTGTCGGGTTACGCTCTTGGGGTGGTAGACCTGGGGGCGGCGCTTCCGCTTTCTATCGGGGGACTGACCGGTGGTTTTCTCGGTGCATTTATTAACCTGAAAGTCAATCGTCAATACCTGCAATACGGGTTTGCCCTGTTGGCGCTCATTATTGTCGTGAAGCTGCTTTCAGATGTATTTTGAGCCGGGAACCCGGGTTTCGCTAAGCCTTTCAGAGGGCTCTGCAAAACATACGAATTACCGTTCGGGGGAAGTTGTACTCGCGTTTAAAAGATCAGTAAGTTCGGTGGTATAACCACCTCCCAACAAATAGCAGGTGCTGCAAACGTCCCTTTGACATTTAAAATATTGTGAAAAAATTTGTCAGCCTGCACGGCACAACATAACTGATTGAACCATGAACATACGTTTTGGAATTTTCTTTTTGTTACTGTCGGTGATGGCCTGCCATTCGTCAGGGAAACAGGAGGCAGGTAATCATCCTGGCAAGGTAAAGGTGGGGGCCGAAGTGCTGGTGGACAAGCACCTGGATGAACTTGCGGGCAAGCGGGTCGGGTTGGTGATGAATCCCACGGCACGGATCGGGGATACCCACATGCTGGATACCCTGGTGACGCTCGGGGTAAACGTTACTGCTCTGTTCGCCCCTGAACACGGATTCCGCGGGGAGGCCGGTGCCGGCGAAGTCATTGAAAACGGGATTGACCAGGAGACCGGCTTGCCGGTCTATTCGCTCTATGGAGAGACTAAAAAGCCGACCCCGGAGATGCTGGAAAAGGTCGATCTTTTACTGTTCGATATGCAGGATGTGGGCGCTCGTTTTTATACCTACAACGTGACGCTGGGCCTGGTGTTGGAAGCGGCGGCCGCCGCAGACCTTCCGGTGTGGATACTGGACCGACCCAATCCCGCGGGGGGCGAATATATGGCCGGCTGGATCCTGGAGGAGCAATATACCTCATTTGTGGGAGCCTACCCGATTCCGATGGCCCACGGAATGACCCTCGGCGAACTTGCAAAGATGATGATAGGGGAGCGGTGGATCGAGTTTGAGGAGGAGCCTGCACTCAGGGTGATTCCCGCTGAAAACTGGGAGCGATCCATGAAGTGGCCGGAAACCGGGCTGCGCTGGCACGCCCCTTCTCCCAATCTGCCTGCTTTTGAACATGCCTACATGTACCTGGGAACGGTGTTATTCGAGGGAACCAATATTTCAGAAGGACGGGGCACCGACCACCCGTTTTTGACAATCGGTTCTCCAACGACTCAGATTCATGAGAAAGCCCTTTCCCGCCTTCGCAACCGGTATTCCCAAGTCAACATTAAGCGCATCCAGTTCACACCGCAGTCAATTCCCGGAAAGGCGGTTAATCCAAAATTTGAGGGAGAGCAGTGCAGGGGGGTACGACTGAGTATTAAAAGCTATGATTTTGATCCTGTTGCATTTGGTATGGATCTGCTGCAGGAAATGGCAGCAGCTACGGCGAATGCCGAAACGACAGATTTTATCTATAAACTGGCCGGTTCCGGAGAAGTGACCAGGTTTCAGGCTGGCTGGGATGAGGATATCAAGCGATTCCGGCAAACTCGCATGCCCTATCTTATTTATTGAGGCCGTTGCAAAACCGTTGGGTTGCCCAAGTATTGGTTTTTGCCGAATTCAACATCCTCAATTTATGGGGTTTCATCTGCAATTACGAATTTGCTCAGGGGTTGACCCCGGAACACGCCCCGGTTTTCTCAAAATGCTCTTATCGATTGTTTTCCATATTGCCCATCAGGTACATGTCGCCGGTCGGTTTGGGCATTCCTCCCCTGGGTTCGAGGGTGACGGCGAATGCGTTGGTCGCCTGTTTGTCGGCAGGTTCCATCTGTTCAATCTTGAAAAATGCATCCTTTTTGGGGTCGTTCACGGCAAACAGCCCGGCGCTGATCGGGGTATTGTCCCTGATAATCCACAGCTGGTACTCCTTATCCGCCGGAACGGGAGGGAGGTTGGAGACCTGCAGCAGCGCCTGTTGTTGTTCTGCATCCCAGATCACTTTTCCATAGCCTTGTGGACTGGCTTCCATCCCCTGCATTATCACCATGTCTATTTGGCGGGCTCCCAGGATAGAAAGCATCTCATTTTTTTGTTCAATCTCGGTCTCCAGCTGCGTTATGGTTTGCTCTTGCCGGGCCAATTGCTGGTTGCGGGTTTCCAGTTCACTGTTGAGGTTGAATGCGTAGAAAAGCAGGCTCAACGTAACCAGCAGCAGCGCAAAAGAGGCTGCAATTGCGAATTTTTGCCAGTCAACAGGTTCCCGGTCGGTGGATTCCTGTTCTTCAATATCCTCGTTGATCACCTGCAGCAGGTTTCGCTTGACGGCAGGGGATGGTTCCACGCGATTCGTATTGAAGGCCAGGTTGTTGGCTGCAGAGCGCATCTCCCGGTAGAATTTACGCTGGCCGGGGTCGGCCGAGGCCAGCATCTCCTCAAACTCCGAGCGTTCCGCCGGCTCCAGGGCATTCAGTACGTAGCCGGCGCAGAGCTCCTCAAAGCGGTTGTTATGCGTGCTGTTGTCACCCATCGATGGAAATATGATCTTCAAGAATATTTTTTAGTTTAATCATACCTTGACGCGTTCTGGTTTTAACGGTGCCGAGTGGGATGTCCAGGTGTTCCGCAATTTCGGATTGTGTCATACCCCCATAATAGGCCACCTTGATCACTTCACGTTGTTCTTCGGGGATCTTTTCCAGGGCCCTTTTAACGAGTTCAGACCGATCGGAGAAAATGGTCGTTTCCAGCGGATCAAAGTTGTCTCCTTCCAGGGTGAGGGCAGGTTCATTGACACTGGTTGATGTTTTTTGCTGGGTCTTGTAGCCTTTGGAGCGGATCCGGTCAATCGATTTATTGCGGGTTATGGTGACGATCCAGCTGTACACGTTGCCGCGTTCCTCATCAAAAGTGTGGGCTTTTTCCCATATTTTCATAAACACTTCCTGCAGCAGGTCTTCGGCCTCTTCCCGTTTTTTTACGATCGAGAGAATCATGCCGAACAGGAGCGACTTGTAAAGCTCGTAGAGCTCCTCCAGGGCCTTGGTGTCGCCGCCCTTGATTCGCTTGACAAGCGCCCGCTCGTCACCCGAATCTCTGTGGGAAAATGCACCCAGTACTGCTATGAAGTTAAATACGATCACGTGGCCTGCTCCCGTAATAGAATACGCATGTGGTTTACCATTGGATTTAATCAAGAAAAGAAATTTGATCTGTACAAAAAAATAAATTAGTGTTTGGCTTATTAATATCAAGTAAAAGGAACCGATCGTGCCCTGGTTATTAAAAATGACGCTTCTTGCTGCAACTATTAAGGCGGCCGTTGACCTGTATCTCGGCTGGAGGATGATCCGCGCGGTAGAATATCTCAGCCCCACTTCTGGTTCCTCGCTGGCCTGGCTGGTGGTGCTTCTTTTTTTGACATTCTACCTGTTTCCCCTGAGCGGTTTTTTTCAATACCTGGGAGGAGCAGATGTCGATATACTGACCTATCCCAAACCGATCATCTACTATTTTTGGTTCGGTTTGGCATTCTCTTTCCAGGTTTTGGCCTGGATTGTGGCTTCCGACATCCTCAAAATAAGCGCCAATGCGAACGGCATAAATGCGCCATTTGTGGACCAGATATATGGATTCCTGGTGGTCGGGTTTTTCCTTGTGATTCTCGTTTATACCGGGTACAAGATGTATTCTGACACCCTGGATATCGAAGTCGAACCGATCACGTACACGGAAGAGACGCTGTCAGAGGATTTGGAGGGGTTTAGAATTGCGCATATCACGGATGTTCAGGCCGACCGGTACACAGGCCAACCGCAGGTTGCAGCGTATGTAGACCGGGTTAATGCCGAACATCCTGACCTGGTGGTCGTTACGGGGGATCTCATTTCGTATGGTACCGAGTATGTTGCCATGGCGGCTGATGAGCTGGCCCGGCTGGAGGCTCCGCACGGGGTGTATTTTGTGATTGGCGACCATGACTACTGGGCGGGATCGGATGAAATTGCAGGCGCTTTGCGAGAGCGCGGGATACGCGTCCTGGAAGGGGAAAATGCCTACCGGGAGGTCGGCCGTGCCCGGGTCAGGCTTTCTGGCATAACCAACGTGTACAGCCGAACGGCCCCTGTTGAGGAAGTTAGAAGGTTAACCCGGGACAGCACCGAGGCCGAACTGCGGGTGATGCTGACACACCAGGTGTCAGAGGAGATTATCAGGGAGAGTGAAGCTGCAGGGTACCATCTGCTGCTGGCCGGACATACCCACGGGGGACAGATACGGGTACCGCTGTTTTTCACCAGGTTTTCGGCACCAGACTTTGAAACCCCGTATGTGCAGGGCCAATACCAGGAAGGGGAGATGCTCATCAATGTAAACAACGGTCTCGGCTTTACCCTGTCGCCGGTGCGGTACAATGCCCCTCCCAATATTTCGATTATTGAGCTCAGGCGGGAGTAGAAGATCCTCAGCAGATGATTTGAAAAGGCTTTTCCATACCAACTGCCTGGTGAAAAATGCGGATTATACCTCTTTAAATGGGCCTCCATCCCGGAAGGAGAATGGGAGATGCCGCCCGGATCAGGACAGTTGTTGGGCCAGTTTCTCCGGTTCGGTTACCGGCCGCTCGCAACTGTAATTCCGGCATACGTATACCGCGGATTTGCCTTCAATCATGGGTTGGTCACGGGTGTATGGAGCAAGCTCACGGATCGTCTCGTCACCCGGTTCGTTAAGAATAACTACTTTGCAGGGGATGAAGTGGGAAAAAATCTCATCCCGGAGTTGCCTGGTTGCGGGGGTATCCTTTCTGCCCGCTATGACAATTTCGTAGCTCGGGCCCAGCCCAAACCCCACGCCCTGCAGCATCTGTCCAAAGCCGGTGGGTGCTTTTTCAAGTTGTTCAGAAAATAGCTGCCCGATCTGTTCCGCTTTTTCCTCCCAGCCGGTGTTGCCCGTAATTCGTCCCAGTCGCACCAGGTTTTGCATGGCTACTGAATTCCCGGAGGGAATAGCCCCGTCGTAGACCTCCTTTTTTCGTCCCAGCAGCTCTTCGCTCTGGTGCGATGTAAAATAAAATCCGCCGTTCTCCCGGTCCCAGAAGTGTTCGATGAAAATATCGTTAAGCCGGAGCGCCTCCTGCAGGTATTCGGTATCGAAGGTAGCCTCATAGAGTTCCAGCAATCCCCAGGTCAGGAATGCATAATCATCGGCGTTTCCGTCAATCGCGGCCTCTCCCTCCCGGTAGCGGTGCAGGAGCGTGCCATCCTCTTTTTGTAGATTCGCGGAAATAAAACCGAATGCCCGTTCAGCCCGCTCAATATATTCTTGCTCCTGGAAAATGGTACCGGCTTTCGCGAGAGCCGCAATGGCCAGCCCGTTCCAGTCGGTCAATATTTTGTCATCGAGGAAAGGACGGACCCGCTTTTCCCGTTCTTGAAACAGCTTTTTACGGATTGAGTTCAGCTTCTTATTTAGTTCTTCCACTGTCATGTCCCGTTCCGCTGCGAGGTCTTCAATAGATTTTTGCAGGTGAGGAATATTTTTGCCGGTTTTCTGACCTGAGGCCTCCTCCTTGAAATTGCCCTGATCCTCGAGGTTATATACTTCGATGAAGAGTTCGGCATCAGCGGTTGGCAGTAGATCCCGAATTTCCTGCGTACTCCATACATAGAATTTGCCCTCCTCACCTTCGCTGTCTGCATCCTCGGCCGAGTAAAATGCGCCATTCTCATCAAGAAGATCACGGCTTATGTAGGTGGCAATCTCATCTGCGGTCTGCTTGAAGAGACCGTTGCCCGTGGCCTGCCAGCCCTCGGTGTAGGCCATCATCAGCAGGGCCTGGTCGTACAGCATTTTCTCGAAGTGTGGAAGGAGCCACTGTGCATCAGTAGCGTATCGATGAAAGCCATATCCTATGTGGTCGTAAACGCCGCCGCGCCGCATCGCCTCCAGTGTCTGTTCAACCATGACAAGGGCCTGCTGGTCGCCGCTTTGCTTCCAATACCGGAGCAGGAACATAAGATTATGCGGACTGGGAAATTTCGGGGACTGCCCGAAGCCGCCGTGTTGCCGGTCAAACTGCTGTTTGAACTGGTGAAATGCCTTGTTGAGGGTCTCTTGTGAGGGTCCCTTACCCGGTGTTTGTACATTCGATTTTTGAAATGCATCCTTAATTTCCCGGGCCGAGCGGTAGACTTTATCCCGCTCATTTTTCCATAAATCCCGTATCCAGGGGATCAGGTCAACCATGCCGGGCCGCCCCTGCCGACCGCGCTTGGGGATATAGGTGCCGGCATAGAACGGTTGTTTTTCCGGCGTCATGAATATTGTCAACGGCCAGCCCCCGCTCCCGGTCATCATCTGGCAAACCGTCATGTAGGTGTTGTCAATATCCGGCCGCTCTTCGCGGTCAACCTTGATGTTGATGAAGGCCTCGTTCATCAGGTTGGCGACTTCCTCGTCTTCGAACGATTCGTGGGCCATCACGTGGCACCAGTGGCAGGTGGCATACCCGATGGAGAGGAAAATCGGCTTGTCGCGGTCCTTGGCCGCCTCGAACGCCTCCTCTCCCCAGGGGTACCAGTGAACGGGGTTGTCGGCATGTTGTTGCAGATATGGGCTTTTTTCGTCAAAAAGTTGGTTGGAAGACACAGTTTACTCTTTTTGGTCTTGGAAATTTTTTGAAAAACGCTTGCTGTAATCTACAATGAATCGATCATAGGTTTCATCAATTAACTGGGAGGATATCATAAAATCTGCCGAAGAGCGGTTTTGGGCGACCGGAATATTGTACAAAACGGAAATGCGAAGCAACGCTTTTACATCCACGTCATGAGGCTGCGCCTGGAGCGGATCCCAAAAAAAGATCATCATGTCGATCTCATTTTCTGAGATAGCGGCTCCTATCTGGAGGTCTCCGCCCAGGGGTCCGCTCTTAAAACAGTGAACATTCAGTTCCAGTTTTTCAGAGATCAACGATCCGGTGGTGCCCGTACCAAACAGGTTGTGCTTTTTCAGACTTTCGGAATTGTATTCAACCCAGTCCAGCAGGTCGCTTTTGCGGTGATCGTGCGCAATAAGTGCAATATTTTTTTCCGGCCCATCCGTTTGGAAGAGTGGGCAATCGGAGGATCTGTTTTCTTTATAGACATAAGTTGTTAATTGGAAAAGTTAAATTAAAGAGGTCGTTGCCAAACCCTTGGTTTGCCCGTTTTCTGTATTTATGCGCATCCGAAATTCTCATTTTTGGAGTATAAACTGCGGTTTTAAATACAATCAGGGGATAGGGGATGACCCCGGACAAAACTCCCGTTTAAAAAAAGTCCTCTTAACAGGACGAAATAGAGGCAATATCCAAAGGTGGAACATACGGATATCAGCGGTAAAAAAAACAGGGCGGCTGTGCGATACCTGCTTTGTGACGGGGGTACCCGGACCATTACGCGCGCCCAACGCCGGCAGGTTCCAAATGAACCGTGCAGGGAGATGGTCAAGAGAGAGGAAGCGGAGAAGCAGGGAGCTTCCGCGGCATTTCAGGCGCAGCAGGAGGACAAGTCAGACTACCAAACGGAGCGGGGATTTTTTGAGCGTCATACGGGAGATCCGGAATAGTTCGTTTCCAAAACCGCGCAGGGTAATATCCTGTTCCCGGATGCGAGCGTCTTCGCCGATCATGCCGGAATTTTCGAGGCAGTCGCGCACAGGTTCTGAAAATACCAGCTCATCTTCGTCGGCAAAATCGACCAGCCGGGAGGCGATATTGACGGTCGATCCAAAATAGTCAATGTTGCTGTTCAGGTTTACCGCCATACAGCTGCCGTGGTGGATCCCCGCCTTTAGCTTCAGGTATTCCCCGTACTGCTCGTTGCGGGTAATCGCCTGATGGGCCTTCATAAAAGCCCGGAATGCATTTACAGGATTATTGAACACCGCCATAACGGAATCCCCGATTGTTTTGACGACCCCGCCCCGTTCTTCGGTGATCGCCTGCTGCAGTATTTCAAAATGTTCTATCACTTTTCCCACGGCGGTTTCGTCTCCCTCTTTGTCGTACATGCCGGTAGAGTCGTAGAGGTCCGTGAACATGAGCGTGAGGTTGTCAACCGCAATTTTTTTGCCCCTGTGAAGTACTTCCTTGTCAAAAAGGTCCCGGAATAGTTGAAGAGAGGTCACCTCCGCGGCTGAGAGCAGGTACTTGTTCCAGTTCGTTTGCTCCAGCAGGAAAACCTGGTGTTCTCCGGTCTTGTTGTGGAATACCAGGTTGGGCTGCTCGGTGATCGTCACTTCTTCTCCATTGAATCCCGATTGGTCCAGCACAACGGTGATGTTGTCGCTGCCGTTACTGTTGTTTACGCGCACGCTTGCCTCACCTTTCTGCCCGAGGGCGCGCAGCGAATAGTTGCCCGGCAAAAGATGGACTTTCAGGTACCGCTTTTGACCGGGGGATAAAAACTGTTGTACAGCAACGTGTGGTTTGGACTGGGGACCGGTGACACAGTAGGCTTTGTCAGCAATTTTTCGAATCAGCGGGTTTGGTCGAAAGCTGAGTTGAATCCTGTTGTTAAAATTTACATAAAATTTGTTTCTGCACGCGCTGCAGTAGGCGGTTTTATTGATTTCATTCAGGGAATTGTGTCGCTCCTGCAACGAGCGGCACGTGGGGCAATACAGGTCCCAGCTAAAGTCCAGGAGCCCGACCTTGGTTGCATGCAAGAAGACGCGCAGGACCTCTCCTCGCGGTGCGTTCCAGTGATCCGCCAGTTGGAAAGGGGAGATACGGGAAAGATCAATATCCGCTGCATGGGTGAGGAAGCGGGCAAGGGCAGAAACAATTACGGGTCTGCCGCTTTGCCCGTTAAGTTTTTTGGTACAGTCTTCCAGCCGCTGGCGTCCCCCGGGAACCAGCCGCGCCTCCGGTTTGATCTCGTAAGGCCACACATTCTGCTGCTGTATTCGGTCATAGGTCTCGAACGTTTTTTTGAGTCTTCTCCGCAGCAGCAAATTAATTTTTACCGCTTGTATGAAGCGAACCAGAATATTTCGCGGAGAAGCCCATATCCGGTATCGAACCCGGGTTCCCTCCGCGTTCGGGAGGAGATCCACTTGCAGTTTAATCTCCCGGAACGCTCCATTTTTATACCGGCGTTTGACTCCGAATCGATAAGGCCGTTCCCATTCAAAGGGTTCTTCCTCCCAGGCATCGGTATTCTGCAGGGAATTGTAGGTAAGCTGCGCGTGTCCCGTTCTTATATCATACGATGCAGTCGACTTCCGGACTGGTGGCAGCTTGATCTCTTTATTTAATCGGTTCGTGTCCGAAACCAGGGGCCATAATGTTGCAGGTGTAGAGCTCAGCTGCCAATTCCAGTCAAAATGAAGTGCACGTACATTCATAAATTGAGTATATACCCCGAAAGCGAAATTGCGAGGTTATCACGCTTCGTGTATTGATATTTATACCGTATATTCAACGTCCTTTGATTACAAGAGCAGATATAACCCTAATTGTTACAAAATTTTATAACTGAATAATGGCAGTAGAACGAACACTTACGATCTTAAAACCTGATTGTGTACGCAAAGAGTTAATTGGTGAAGTTACCAGGCGAATACAGGAGGCGGGATTTGATATCGTGGCAATGAAAATGACACGATTAACCCGCGATACTGCTGAAGGATTTTACGCTGTTCACAGGGATAAACCCTTTTTCGACGAGCTTTGCGATTTTATGAGCAGCGGACCCTGCGTGCCGATGATCCTGGAAAAGGAAAATGCGATCGAAGATTTTCGGTCTCTCATCGGGGCTACCAACCCTGAAGAGGCCGATGAGGGGACCATCCGTGCTGATTTTGCAGACAGTGTCGGGGAAAATATTATCCACGGTTCCGATTCCGTGAAAAACGGCAAGCTCGAGGCCGCCTATTTTTTTAGTGAAGCAGAGGTGATCGCCAACAAGGCGTAGTGATCCGAAAATGATGAAATCGGGCAAAACAACGGTTTTGCCAAGACTTCTCAAAATAAGCGCCGGTGCCCTGAATACAGGACACCGGCGTTTTTTATGTCAGAAAGAGTTTGTATCTCCGGGTGTTGAAAAGTACACGGAAGATCAAAAAAACGTTGCACAAACTGGCTTTTTCAGCAGGAAAAGAGCAGCTGCAGGAAAAGAATTTTTAAACATATTAAAAATCTTTAATTTATAATTTATCTTAAAAGAATAGCGTGCAACGGATGGGAAACGATCGTATTCAGTCATTATATGAAAGATCTACAGAGAAAAGGTGGAATCCCATTCCACTGGATTACCTGCTGAAGCGATATTCGCTAGCGGATGGCCGGGTGCAGCTGCTGTTTGTAATCTGGATTTTTTTTATTGCGGCCAGTATAATCTCGGTATTTCTGCTCTCCCCGCCCCGGGCGTTAATGGGTGATGAGTACCAATCGCTCTACACCTTTTTTATGATGTACCCGCCGCTCTTTCTGGGCACCCTTGTTATGTTTTGGGTCGGCTTTGAATGGGGATTCATACCGGTGTTTCTTTCCGCTTTCCTCATTGCCTATTCTTCATACATGCCGATACACTGGGCGCTGCTTTTCGGAGTCGCCTTTATCCTGGGTCTTGCAATATTTGCCCTCTGTTACCACAGCCTGCCTGTAAGTCCACGCCCCGATAATCTCAAGCGAATAGCCTTCTTTACCACCGTAGCGTTTGTTGCTGCGCTGGCCAGCTCGCTGGGGTCATTCGTCTGGAGTTTGTATCATGATCTCTCTGCGGCCGAGACATTTACTATCTGGAAGGGATGGTGGACCGGTACGTTCCTTCAGTCTATGATTTTGGTGGGGCCGCTGCTCTACTTCTGCACTCCCTCGATAGAGCGGGTGAAGTCCAATTATTTTGAAATCCCTGAGCCTGACGTAACACTGAAGTGGATCTATACGGCTATATTGAGCGTGGTCGTGGTTTTAACGCTGTTTATCGTGGGAGCCAATGTGCTGGGGTCGCTGGGCATGCAGCAGGAGATGGCGGGTATGCCCAGCAGCGTGGAAAAAAACTTCGCCAAAATTACCGGCTCTTTCCAGATCATCACCTGGAACTCTATCGGGCTCGTGATGGCTGCCGGCATGGGGGGAATCTACCTTGTGGGGTCCTGGAATGACAACCTGAAGGCGAAGGTCGAAGAACAGACTGAAGAACTGGAAGAACGAAAATCATCACTGAAGGCAGCCCTGGAACAGCGCGACCAGCTGCTTGATCGGGTAAATAACCGGGTGAAGGACAACCTGACCATGGTGCTGGCCCTGCTCGAACTCCAGCTGAAAACCGGAGAACAGGAATCGGTGGAGAAGACACTCAAGGATTCCCATGCCCGGCTGCGGTCACTGGCCATCGTCTATGAAACGATGCACCAGACCAACGCTATTGACAATGTGCATCTCAAGCAATTTTGTCTGAAACTTTCGAACCGGCTGAGTCATTCTTTCAAGCAGGTGGATCAGGCGATCGATGTTCATATCGACTCAGATGATATTACCCTGGAGATTGAAAAGGCCGTGCCGCTGGCCATGATCCTCAATGAACTGCTTCTCAACTCCTATATTCACGCGTTTAAGGGTCGGGAGAGCGGAACTATTTTTGTAAAGATGCGGGAGCGAGAGCAGGAAATTCTTATTTCTGTCCGGGATAACGGCATCGGCCTGCCCGAAGGCTTTGACCCTGCAAAGCAAAAAACGTTAGGCATGAAGCTTATTCTTACCCTGACCCGCCAGCTGAACGGAGTATTCCAGGTCGATCAGACCTATAATACGGGATTTAATCTCGATATACCGGTGGAAGCGGCCGGGGCCTGATGGACGGCTTTGGGATGAAAGACCAATAAAATATTTCCCGGACATATTAAAAAAGGAGTCCCGTTCAAAGGACTCCTTCTCTGTTTAGCAATCTATAGTTTGGGAATCATGCCCGCAAGCGGGCGGACAAATCCCCTCCTATATAAGGATATTCAGCAATCAAAAAAGGATAATCGCGCTTTCAGGGCGCGTTGTGCAGGAAACCGTCAGTCCATAATTTTGCGCAGGAACGCAGGCTGATCAGTGTCACTTTTGTCGATTCGCTCACGGCGGTTATTCAGGAGCGTATCGCCCTCATTTTTTTTGTGTTGCTGCTCCTCTTCTTTTTCCTGTTTCTTCTTTTCGGAACTGTAATTGACTCCATGTCGGGAAATGGCCGGAGAGTCGAGTTTCTTCAGGTTTGATTCCCCTTTGTAAAACGGCTCACCGGTTGGAGAGTAACCACTGCGCCCGCTCATGGCCTGGCGTTTTGATTTTTCAAGCTTCTGCTTGGTGTCTTGAGCCTCGGCATTTTCCTGGTCGGCGGAAGGAGCAGTTTTACCCTCTTCATTCAGGTCAAATCCCGTGGCGATGACAGTAATACGCAGTTCATCCTCCATCTCGTCGTCGAGCACCGTACCCAGGATAATTTCGGCGTCTTCACCGGCCTCCTGTTGAATGATGCTGGTAGAGGTGGTCGTCTCTTTCATGCCCAGGTTGGATCCGGCCGAAATGTTGACCAGCACGTTGCGTGCACCGCGGATGCTGACCCCGTCGAGCAGGGGAGAGTTGATCGCCTCTCGAGCCGCAATTTCGGCACGGTCTTCGCCGGTTGCCGCGGCCGAACCCATGATGGCGGCTCCACCGTCGAGCATGGTGGTGCGCACGTCCGCAAAGTCGAGGTTGATGAGGCCGGGCATCAGTATCAGGTCGGAGATGCCGCGCGTGGCATTGTAGAGCACCTCGTTGGCCTTGTCAAAGGCCTCCATCAGCGTGGTATTGTCGTCGGCAATTTCCAGAAGTTGCTCATTGGGTATAACGATAACCGTATCGCAGTTCTTTTTGAGCTCGCTGATTCCCTCGGTGGCATAGCGCATGCGCTTGGGACCTTCGCACTCAAATGGGGTGGTAACGATGGCAACGGTCAAGATGCCCTTTCGCTTGGCAATGCCGGATACAACGGGCGCTCCCCCGGTACCTGTTCCGCCTCCCATGCCGGCGGTCACAAAAATCATGTCGGCGCCTTCGATGGCATCGTCAATTTCGTGACGGTTTTCTTCTACGGCTTCGCGCCCGATCTCCGGGCGCGCTCCTGCACCAAGACCGCCGGTCAGGTTGGAACCGACCTGGATTGTAATATCAGCCAGGCTGTTTTTAAGGGCCTGGGCATCGGTGTTGAGCGCAACATATTCTACGCTGCTTAATCCTTTGTTTATCATGTTGTTGACGGCATTACCGCCACCGCCACCAACACCAATCACCTTGATTTTCGCTGAGTCCTGACCGTTCTCGTCAAAACTAAAACGCGTGTTGAGATTTGACATAAGTAACTCCTTTTTAGATTGCTTTTTTATTTCTCTTCTGATTATCTGATTGCTCTTTTTATGGGGTTTTTATCCGGCGTCCCGGATTTTTTTCGATTCGAAAAAATCAATTGAACATGGTTGCATGGTTTGTAAATGTCATATTCACTTCTTACATGTCAGTACATCTGGTGAAGATCATTAAAGTCTCAGATGCTACAGCTCTTTGAACCAGCTCTTCATTCGCTCGGCTATCCGATTCATCACTTTTTCCACGCTTGAACCCTTCGTGGAGGAGGGGATGATCGCCTGGTTCATGGCACCGCTTCCCGTTTTGATGGCGTGCATCACGAGCCCGACACCAGTGGCATAAATCGGGTTATTGACCTCTTCAATGAGTCCCCCGCTGAGTCCCAGCGGTTTCCCGATCTTGGCATCCATACCGAGTACTTCGGTTGCCAGGGGACATACATTTTTGATAAGGGAACCGCCGCCGGTCAGGACCACCCCGGCACTCAGGGCATCGGCGTAGCCGCTGCGTTTGACCTCGATGGCAACAATTTCCAGAATCTCTTCCATCCGGGCCTGGATAATTTTGGCCAGGATGCTTTTGGTAATCTCTTTGGGCGGCCGGCCGGCAATGCCGGGAACGGTAATCACCTCTTCCTCTTCAATCATGTCGACGAACGCTTCGCCGTGCTCCCGCTTGAGCTTTTCGCCCTGGTCGTCCAGCACGCTGAGCCCCACGCGAATATCATCGGTAACCTTTTTGCCGGCGATGGCGATGACGGCCGTATGCCGGATCGTATTGTCCTGGAAGATAGCCACATCGGTGGTGCCGCCTCCGATATCCACGAGCACGACGCCCGCCTCTTTTTCTTCTTCATCTAGAACCGAATAGGAGGAAGCCAGCGGCTCCAGGATGATGTCTGCCACTTCATACCCCGCCCGTTCCACGCAGCGGTAGATGTTTTTGGCTGCCGATACAAGGCCGGTGATAATATGGACTTCTGCCTCCATGCGCATGCCGCTCATGCCCACCGGGTCGCTGATACCATCCTGCCCGTCTACCACAAATTCCTGCGGAATGACATGGATAATCTGCTGGTCGGTCGGCAGCATGATGCGCTGGCAATCTTCCAACAGGCGCTCCACATCGTTGACAGTGATTTCGTTGTCTTTGTTGTTGATGGTGATGACGCCTTTGCTGCGCATGCTGCGGATGTGGTCGCCTGCAATACCCACATTGACCGAATTAACTTCGATACCGGAGGCCAGCTGGGCCTGCTCGATGGCACTTTGAATAGCGTTGACCGTCTTGTCAATATTGACAACCACGCCGCGATTCAAGCCATCACTGGGCGACTTTCCCACCCCCAGGATATGGATGCGATCCTGCGGATCGATTGAGGCAACAATGGCGCACACCTTGGTGGTTCCTATATCCAGACCGACAACAATTCTATCTTGTTCTTCCATGTCCATATTATTAGCGATTACTTCGCGTACTGTTTTTGTTATTGTAATTCAATTCATTTTCCGATGTCATCCCGGTTCCGGGATCAAAAAAATGCGCCCGATCCTCCCGGAGTAACGTCATAAAACTGTGATTCCCAATTAATCATACTGCCGGGTGGGAGCCGACTCCCGCCCCCAATTCAACTTGTCAACTTTCGCGGGTCACAATTTGGCCTTCAAAACGGAGATCTACGGACCGCATCTTCCGGATTCCCTTCTCCCGGACCACTTCGGAGTAGAACGCCTTCCAGTTGCGGAACTTCCGGGAAAATTCACCTTTCCCAAACACCAGTTTTACACCGTTTTCATGGCTGAGGGCCACAATGCCCTCACTGTCTGTCCATGCAATCTCACTGATTGTGGCCCGGCTGAATGAACTGTTGTTGAGTTCCATCAAAAAGCTGCGCACCTGGTCCCACGACCCCGACGTCAGCGTATCGCTCACGGGAGCCGTTTGAAACCCGTATACTATCGGCACATCCACCGTTTTCCCCAACTTGAGCGGAAGCCGGATGCCGTCCTGGTCCACATAGATTTTATTCTCTCCGTTGGCCAGCATGGCAATCGGCTGCCGTTCTGTTACATGGACGCTGAGGTTGCCGCTGGGTTCTACATTCACATCGGCCTGTTTTACATAGGGAACAGTCTCCAGCTTATTGATAATGGCCATAAAATCTACGCTGTCCGGGGATATACCGGTGGGAATGTGAACCTGCTCGGTCAATTCCTGCTCCGTAACAAAGTGATGACCGGTATACTCAACATCACGTATTATCATGGTGCGATTCCAGTAGACCCCGGCCGCCACCGCCACCACGAGTAACAGCAACACGCTCGCCAGCCAGGGGGCAAGGTTTAGCCCCTTAGCCGGTTGATCTTCGCTCTGTTGTTTATTCTGTTTGGTCATCCGTCGTTTTCGGCTATCATTTTGATCAAATTAAAAGTTTCGGTCTTCTTTCCATCTATCAGTCTGTTCGCGCTGGGCGAAGCTCCACGGGAGAAGGTGGTTATGCAGATTCAGAGTTTCAGTTCATATTCTCCAGCCCGGCTTTCAGTGCCTCTGCAAACTGTTCGCCAAATTTATAAATATCGCCGGCTCCCATCGTGATAACAATATCTCCCGGCTGTACAATCTCTTTTAGCCGGCCGGGGAGCCCGGTTTTGTCTTCTACATAATGCACCTTCCGGTGGCCGTATTCCCTGGCCGCCTCCGCAATTAAGCGGCCGGAGACCCCTTCGATCGGTTCTTCCCGGGAGGGATATACATCCGTTATTACGCACACCTCCGCATCAAAGAATGAGGATCCGAATTCCTGGTAAAGTTCCTGCGTCCGCGAATACAGGTGCGGCTGAAATACCGCTACAATGCGTCGGTCGTTCCAGCCCTCGCGAGCCGCGTTCAGGGTGGCCTGGACCTCCGTGGGATGGTGAGCGTAATCATCAATCACCATTATATCATCGTGTTCTGCTTTCAGCTGGAAGCGGCGAAATACTCCCTCAAACCGTTCCAGTCCTGACTTTATCTGTGCAAAATCGATATCGAGTTCCAGTCCCACAGCCACCGCGGCCAGGGCGTTTTTTACATTGTGCCGGCCCGGTGCATTCAGCGTAATAGTGCCCAGTTCCTCATTCTCGTGGAGAACGGTAAAGGTGGTCCGGAAATGGTCCATTTCCAGTTCAACAGCCCGTACCGCTGCCTGGGGCGTCAGCCCGTACGAGAGGATCCGGCGGTCAATTTTCGGGATAATACTGCGTATATTCGGATCATCCAGGCATACGGTCACAGCCCCGTAAAAGGGAACCTTGTTGGAAAACTCTACGAAGGCCTCCTTTACATCCTCCAGGTTGTTGTAAATATCAAGGTGTTCCGCCTCGATATTTGTAATTACGGCCAGTGAGGGGCGCAGCCGCAGGAAGGTACGGTCAAACTCATCCGCTTCCACCACTATGATGTCACCGGTGCCCACCACAGCGTTCGTTTTGTCAAAGCTGTGGACTTTGCCGCCGACAATGATTGTAGGGTCAAAACTGCCATCCTGCACCACATGACCGATCATGGTGGTCGTCGTGGTTTTGCCGTGCGTTCCCGCCACGCCGATGCCGTACTTCATCCGCATCAGTTCGGCCAGCATTTCGGCGCGCTTGATGACCGGGATTCCCTGTTCCAGGGCGGTCCGGGTTTCAATGTTTTCTGTGGCTTTTACGGCGCTGGTATAAACGACAACATCGGCGCCTTCAATATTACTTGCGTTGTGGCCGATAAGGACGCTGGCCCCCAGTTCCCGGAGCCGCTCAACCGTTTCGCTCATGTTGGCATCGGAGCCGGTCACGCGGTAACCTTTTTGCAGCAGAATTTCAGCCATGCCGCTCATACCGATCCCCCCGATTCCCACCATATGGATCTGGCGGGTCCGTCCGAAAATGGGCTGCGTTTGTATCTTTTTTTCGTTGCTCATAAAATTTTTACCTGTTTCATCTATGGCGTTGGAGGGAGGTGCGCTCCCAACCAACCCGGCGTCCCTGCATGAGAGTATAGTTCGACTCTCAGCCACGCCTTGCGAATACTACTCTGTTTGCTTGCTGGTTTCCGCCAGCGTTAAAATTTCAGTTGCAATATCGCGGGCGGCATGGGGTCGGGCCAGCTTCAGGGCCGCCTTTTGCATCGCCTTCAGGCGTTCCTGGTCATTCATCAGCTCGGCAACCAGCGCTGCGAGAGTTTCTTGTAATTTACTATCCTTCACCAGCACCGCCGCACCCTCATCTGCCATTGAGCGGGCATTTTTGGTCTGGTGGTCGCCCGCCACGTGGGGCGAGGGTACCAGGATACTGGCTTTACCGGTAAGGGCCAGCTCCGAACAGGAGAGGGCACCGGCCCGGCTTACCACCAAGTCGGCCACAGCATATGCCTGATCCATATTGTTAAGAAAATCCTTGAGCCTGAGATTTTGAAGCTCTGCGGCATTAACTTGATTTCGGTATTTGTCGTAGTAACTTCGGCCGCACTGCCAGATGACCTGGAGTTCCTGGCTGTTGTGCAGGGTATCAATGTTGGCGGCCATCGCCTCATTAATAGCACGTGCACCGCCGCTGCCTCCCAGTACCAGCAGGGTTCGCTTGTCCGCTTTGAAACCAAACACCTGATATGCGGAAGCTGCATCTGCATCGGCCAGCTCCGAGCGTGTCGGGTTACCGGCCACGGTTGTTTTATTTTCAGGGAAATAGCTGTTGGCCTCTTCAAAAGCTGTAAATATATGTTCCGCCTTTTTACCCAGCAGGCGATTGGTTACGCCGGGGTAGCTGTTCTGCTCCTGGATAACCAGGGGAAGTCCCCGCTTAACTGCGACCCAGCCCACCGGTCCCGCCACATAACCACCGCAGGAGACGACAATATTCGGTTTAAAATTACTGATGATGCGGTAACTCTGAACAAGACTTGTTAAAAGCTTTACGGGGAACAGCAGGTTTTTAAGCGTCAGGCGGCGATGGAATCCACTGATCCAGATACTTCGGATATCATAGCCGGCTTCCGGTACTGCGTGCCACTCCATGTGATCTCGTGTCCCCGCAAAAAGGATTTCAGCCTCCGGGCGTGCCGCTTTCAACGCATCGGCAATGGCGATGGCCGGGTAGACATGCCCCCCCGTGCCCCCGGCCGCGATGAGTATGCGAGGCCTGCCCGCGGCACCAGGGGCCGGTGTGGTCGTTGATGATATGTTCTTTGAACGGCTACGCATAAAACACTTTTTTTCGCTTGCTGTCGTGCTTGGAAATATTCATTAGAATACCAACCATCAATCCTGCAAAAAGCATGCTGGATCCCCCGTAACTTACAAAAGGCATCGGCAGACCCGTAACCGGCAGCAGTCCGCTGGCTACCCCTGCATTAATAAACCCGTATAAAGCGATATTGAGCGTACAGCCCACGGCCAGGAATGTGCCGAGAGGATCCATCGCGTTTTTTGCAATAACGGCGATGCCCCTGAGCAGAATTATGGAAAAAAGCAGAATAAGCAGCATGGAGCCAACCATCCCGTACTCCTCGGCGATGATTGCGAATATGAAATCGTTGTAAGGGGCCGGCAGGAAATCGCGTTGTGTACTCTTGCCGATTCCCACTCCCAGGATATTGCCTTGTGCAATGGCGATCTGTGCCTGCTGGGCCTGGTATCCTTCACCCACATTAAACTCTTCACTTTTGATATCGGTAATCTGGTCGATATAGCCTTCGATACGGCTTTGGCGCTCGGGAGACTGCATAATTAAGGCGCTGCCGGCGATCATTCCGCCTATAATGAGCATTCCCAGGTGCACCATGCTGACGCGTCCCACAAACATCATTAGCAGGCAGATCGCCAACAATACACCGGCGGTACTGAAATCTTCCATACCAATTAACCAACAGGTGGTTCCCACCCAAAACAGGATCGGGAGAAACGAGCGCGTCAGGTCCTTGATGTATTCCTGCTTCTCCTCGAGCAGCACGGCCACGTGAATAATCAGTGCTACGGAGGCGAATGTGGCCGGCTGAAAGGAGTAGCCACCGATGAACAGCCAGCGCCGGGCTCCGAAAAGTTCGGTACCATATGCCATGGTGATCAGCAACAGAATCCAACTGGTAATCATTGCAAAGCGGCTCAGCTTAGCGATGTTGCGATAATTGATCTTCGAAATGATCAGCATGACCAGGAATGCGATCCCCAGCTTAACCGTGTGGCCAACGACAAGTGATCCGGCTGAAGTACCGTTGCTTTCGGCAAAATAGACGATGGAGGAATATACCGCCAGTACCCCGAATACCATCAGGATGATCACGGAAACCAGCAATGGGCGGTCACTGGCCTGCCTGCCGGAATCCACCTCTTCCGGAGTTCTGCCCAGAACCGATTTAATATTGTTATTTGGCGTCGTGTATATCAATGCGTGTTTACTGTGGTTTTTCCAGAGTTAAAGTAATAGATAAAACCGGTCATTTTGTCCACCAGGATGAAGCTCAAAATAGCTGTCATCTGGCCTTGATGGTCGTGATTTACAAGTCATTTACCGCTTTCTTGAAAACCTCTCCACGGTGTTCGTAGTTGTCAAACATGTCGAAGGAGGAGCAAGCGGGACTCAACAGCACTATTTCACCGCGCTTGGCATACTGCTGGCCGATTTTAACCGCTTCAGGCAGTGTGTTGGCCAATTCGAAATTTGGCGCTACGGTGCCGAGCTGTTGTTCAATTTTGTGTTGCGCTTCACCGATCGCCACGATGGTGTGTACTTTTTCACGGATCTGCTCAATCAGGTCCCTGTAGTCGTTGCCCTTGTCACGGCCTCCCAGGATCAGTACCATCGGCATGTCGTAGCTGTCCAGTGCATACCAGACGGCATTGATATTGGTGGCCTTGCTGTCGTTGATATACCTGACACCATCAACCGTGCGTACCAGCTCAAGCCGGTGTTCTACCCCCTCAAAGGTTTTGAGGCTTTCGCGAATTACCTCATTACGAATTTCTGAGACGCGGGCCGCGAGCGCGGTGGCAAGACCATTGTTCAGATTATGCGTACCGCTAAGTCCAACTTCATGAATCGGCATAAGTACCTCTTCGCTGTTATTGAGTTTCAAGATGATGTTGTCATCGCGAACGAATGCGCCCTCGGGCACTTCCGACCGATTTGAAAAGGCCAGAAGGCGGGGGGCATCCTCCTTTTTACTGAGCATTTCCGCATGTTTGCGAACGATCGGATCATCGTAGTGGTAGATGAACCAGTCGTCCGCCGTTTGATTTTCAGTTATCCGGAATTTCGACTGTGCATATTGTTCCATGCTGTTTTGGTACCGGTCCAGGTGATCCGGCGTGATATTCAAAATCAAGCTCACTTTCGGATGAAACTCCTCGATATGGTCGAGCTGAAAGCTGCTGACCTCCAGAATCACGTCCCCGGACTGATCGATACCGTCAATGTTATCTGAAAAAGCGTACCCGATATTTCCCGCCACGGTCGATTGTTTTTGGGCCTGCTTCCAGGTATGGCCCAGCCAGCTTGTGACGGTTGTTTTCCCGTTGCTGCCCGTCACCGCTATAACAGGCCGAACGTTAAACCAGCTCGCCACCTCAAGCTCGGAGTATACTTTCTTCCCGGATTTGAGATATTGCTGCACGAGTGGTGCTTCCGTGGGCACGCCGGGACTTACTACCGCAAATTCAGCTTTGCGGGCACGCTCGGTATGTCCGTTTTCTTCATACGGTATACCCAGCGCCTGGAAGTGTTGCCGGGTTGCTTCCGAAATTGTGTTGCTGTCAGTCACAAACACCCGGGCTCCCTTTTTATGAAGCAGGGAAGCTGCAGCCATGCCGCTTCGTGCGGCACCTATTACCACGATATGTCGACCTTTAACTTCTTTCATCGCAATTTCAGGGTTAACAGGCTGAGAATTCCGAGAAGTACCGCGATAATCCAGAATCGCACAACGATTTTCGACTCCGGCCAACCTTTCTTTTCAAAATGATGGTGGATCGGGGTCATCAGGAAAACACGGCGCCCTTCTCCATATTTTTTCCGGGTGTATTTAAACCAGAGTGTCTGTATGATGACCGAGCAGGTTTCTACAAAGAAGATTCCACAGACAATGGGCAGCAGCAGCTCCTTGTGCAGCATCAGGGCCAGGGCCCCGAATGCACCTCCCAGTGCCAGTGAACCGGTGTCTCCCATAAATACCGACGCGGGATGCGTGTTATACCATAAAAATCCCATACAGGCCCCCACCAGTGAAGCGCAAAAGATGGTCAGTTCACCGGCGCCCGGCAGATAGATAATATCCAGGAAGTTGGAGAAGTCGGTACGCCCGGAAACATAGGCAAAGATGCCCAGGATGAGTCCGGCAATAGCGGATGTTCCGGCTGCGAGCCCATCCAGGCCGTCGGTGAGATTTGTTGCATTGCTCACACCCGTAATGACAAATACCACAACCGGGATGTAGACAATCCAGCCGAGGGCTTCTCCGAAGATTGCGTAATCGATATTCACGCTTTTTAAAAACGGTACTGTCGATAGCGTGTTGAATTCAGAAAAATCGGGGTAGAAGTAGAGTACAGCTCCAAGTCCCAGGCCCACGAGGATTTGTCCCGCCAGTTTAAAACGACTGTGCAGGCCAGATTTGTCCTTTTTTACGACCTTGATATAATCATCCACAAAACCGACGATCCCAAGCAGCAGGGTGACCAGTACAATCATCCAGGTATAGATGCTGTCCATTTTCATCCACAGCAGTGCGGGAATCAAAACTGCCAGCAGGATAATAACTCCGCCCATCGTGGGCGTATGGGCCTTGTTGAGATGGGAATCCAGGCCGATATCCTCACGGATTACTTCGCGAAGCTGCATTCGCTCCAGCCAGTGAATGATACTTCGCCCGATTAACAGGCTGATAAACAGGGCCATGGCTGCGGCAACCGCACTCCGGGTGGTGATAAATTCAAATGCACTAAACCCGGGGGGTTGATATTGTATTTCCAGCCAGTGAATAAGTTCGTACAGCATCAGGCTACCTCCCCGGGTTTGGAATGTTCATTTCGCTCGGCCAGGGCCTCCCGGGCAATTTCGCGGTCATCAAACTCATGTCGCTTGTCTCCAATTTCCTGGTAGGTTTCATGGCCTTTTCCTGCAATCAGGATGATGGCATCCTGCGGTGAACGCGCGATCACCTTCCGGATCGCTTTTTGGCGGTCTGTGATTCGCTCTGCGGTCGACTCCCGGGAAAATCCTTTTGCTATGTCATCAATGATGGCATCGGGATCTTCGCTGCGTGGATTGTCGGAGGTGACGATAATCCGGTCGGCATAGCGCTCCGCCACAGCAGCCATTTTGGGTCGCTTCCCCTTGTCGCGATCGCCGCCGCAGCCGAAGACAAGGTGCAGTTGCTGAGACTCCTCCTTTAAATCCCGGAGTGTGCTCAGCACATTTTCAAGCGCGTCGGGGGTATGGGCGTAGTCCACCAATACCAGCGGCTGTTTATCCTTTTTGCCGGTTTGAACCCGCTCAAGCCGACCAGCTGCCCCCTTGGCACTGCCGAGGACCCGTGCAATATCCTGGTTATCGTAGTCAAGGGCACGGCATATAAGAAACGCCAATGCCACATTGTAGGCGTTAAACCTGCCAACCAGCGGACTGCTGACCCGGGTGTTGCCGATATCCAGTGTAATTCCTTCTGAATTACTGGCTACAAGATGGCACTGCAGATCTGCGGAATCAGTAAAACCAAAGCTTATGTTGCGGGCTTTACAATCTTTAAGCATAAGCGCAGCATTGGCATCGTCACCATTGACAATTGCCGTAGCCTCTGAGCTCAGGTTGTCAAACAGTTTCTTCTTGGCAGCGGCGTAATCGTCCAGCGAGGTGTGGTAATCCAGATGGTCGTGACTCAAATTGGTAAAGGCAGCCACCTGAAATTGGAGTCCGCCTACCCGCTGCTGATCCAGGGCGTGGGAAGAGACCTCCATGACGAGGTGCGACGAGTTTGCCTCCACCATGCGGCGCATGTCACGAGCCAGTTCAACGGGATCGGCAGTGGTAAGCAAACTCTCCAGCGCTTCATCCTGAATCTGTTTGCCTGCCGTGCCGAGCAGAGATGGACGGGCTCCCAGCTGTTTCAATGCCTGGTACACAAGACTCGTTACCGTTGTTTTCCCGTTGGTGCCCGTCACGCCAACCAGGGTCAATTCTCTGGCCGGGTATCCTTCAAACGCCTGGGCCAGGGGACCCATCAGGGCGCGGGTGTCTTCTACCTCAAAAATGCAGATATTATCATTTTCTGTATAATAGGCTTCTTCGCAGATAATGATGGAAGCGCCGCGCGATATGGCATTTTCGATGAACATATGCCCGTCAACCTGGGTGCCACGCACTGCGATAAAGACAGACCCCTCGCGTACCTCACGCGAATCTTGCGTAAGCTCGCCGATCTGGTTCGGCTCTGTGCCGTATACATCCAGCGGTTGACAAATATTTATGAGTTCATCAAACGTCATACAGATTATTTTCCAGCGAGGGTTTCCAGTGATTTTGCTTTTCCGCGGACGGTGATGGTTCGTCCCTTTTTCATCAGGTCTCCGGGGCGGGGAAACTGCGTATAAACGGTTCCCGACCCGATCATCTTAATATTAAAGCCCCGGCTGTTGATCATCACGGCGGCCCGCCGCATATCCAGGCCTCCCACGTCCGGGATTCGCGCGTAGTCTTTGCTTACTGTTGAATCTGCCTGCGCAGCCGGTGTGTCTGCAGCAGTCAATGTTATGACCTTGTTACCTGTTAACGTATTTCCGGGTGCGGGCGTCTGTTTGGAAATCCATTTCCCCGATCCCTCCAGTTCAAAATCGATATTGTGGGATTCCAGTACGGCGCGGGCGTTGCCAATGCTCATATTCTGTACGTCAGGGACGTGTACCAGGGGCGCCTGCTGATTTGCTGGTTTCTCGAGGGTCCGCTGAATTTCGCGGTCGAGTCCTGCAATCCGGATTGCGGTCTGCTTAAAGATGACGCCGGCCGTATATCCGCCGTAGATACTGGTTTGAGGCTCGTCAAGGACGACGAGACAGACATATTTGGGGTTCTCGGCGGGGAAAAAGCCGACGAAAGAGGCGCGGTAGGCCGCCTGGTATCGGCCGTCGATATATTTTTGGGCAGTACCTGTTTTGCCGGCGATTTCAAGTCCCTCCACCTTGACCCAGCGGGCCGTTCCGGAATCGGCTACTACATCCTCAAAAACGGGTTGCAGTTTGTCGAGCGTCTGTTTGTCCGCGATTTGCCGAACGGTGACAGGGTTGTTCCGGCGGACGATATTTTCTTCACTATCGGTAATTTTTTCCACGATGTAGGGACGCATCATTTTCCCGTTGTTGGCAAAAGCGGCGTAGGCCTGCAGCAGTTGAATTGGAGTGACCTGCACTTCATATCCGATGGCCATCCACGGCAGGGTTACCTGGCTCCATTCATACGGCTTCTGGAGTCGGCCCGACTCCTCGTTCGGCAGATCAATATTGGTGGGAGTGCCAAAGCCCAAATTCCGGGCATACTGGTAAAATACATTGGGAGAAAGCCGCATCGCAATTTCGGCAGTGGCTATATTGGAGGACTGCTCGAAGACTTCATCCAGGCGTAGGTTGCCCAGCGGATCGTGGTCGCGCATCATCTGCCCGTGGATAAGCTTTTCTCCATCTTCGGGCGTTTCAAAGGTTTCATCGAATGATACAACCTCCTGTTCAACGGATGCGATAGCCGTAACCAGCTTAAAAGTGGAGCCGGGTTCAATCATATCCGAAATCGCATAATTTCTACGGTTCTCACTCTTTGACGAGGCAGGCGTATTTGGGTTGAATGTGGGAAAATTGGCCATCGCCTTTATGGCGCCCGTACGGGGATCCATGACAATGGCTGAACCGTAGTTGGATTTGGTGCGATCGATCCCGGCTTTAAGTTCTTCTTCCAGGATGGCCTGGATGTGGGAGTCGATCGTGGTATGCAGCGAGTAGCCCTGCTTCGGCAGCTTGCGGGGAGCTCCGACGTAGGCAAAAATCCGCCCGTTGCGATCGCGGCGAACCTGCTGCTGCCCGTCGGTTCCCTTTAGCTGGTTGTCATATTCATGCTCCAGCCCGATAACTCCCCTTGCCTCATGGTTAACAAAACCGAGCAGGTGGGCAGCAAGAGTCCCAAAATTATATCGCCGCTGGTATTCCTCCTCCAATATCAGGGCCCGGATGTCCAGTGCGTTGAGCTGAAGGTAAGCCTCGGTGTTCAACCCCTCGGCCAGCACCACATAGCGCGAACGGGACGGCGCCCTGTCGATTTTTTTGCGATAGGCCTGTGCACTGACACCGGTAAAATCAGACAACGTTTTGCAAACCTTGTAAATGTCATTTTGGGTGAGACCTTCCAGCCTGGGGTCGATGGCGGCCTTGTAGACTGCCGAGTTGGTTGCCAGCAACGTTCCGTCATGATCATAAATGTTGCCCCGCTGAGCCGGGATGGAGATGTAGTCGATCGCCTGCTCATTCCACAAGGCACGCAGCTTTTCTCCCTCCATAAAATTAATACGGAAAAGCTGGAAGCCTATGGCACAGGGCACCAGGAGCAGTAACCCGAACAGGGCAAACAGCCGACCCATTATGGCAGAGCGTTCCTCCGGCATGCTATTCTCCCCCAACCGTTATGATCTTGTCGGCCGGCCCGCCGTTGATAAAACCCTGATCCTTGGCCTTCTCATAAATCTCTTTGGGACCAATCATGCGGTCATATGTCAGCCGATAATCTTCATGCTGGCGTTTTGCTTTTTGGTACTCGTTCTCCAGTTGCTGCACTTCGGCCAGCAGTTGCTGGGTGGCAAAAACATGATTCAGATACAGCACACCCAACATCCCGATGATGATGGCACCCACGATGAGCTTCCATGCGGCCACGGAGGGAAGCGAAAGTTTTGCCTCCTCCTTTTTTCGTTTTTTTCCATAAACCACGCCGCCTGACCCGCGGGTACCGCCCGGGCGGCGGCTCCTGTTTTTGGCAGACGGCCGTTTGTTGGGTTTGGCCTGCCTTTCTTTATTTTCTTTTAATGGGGTTTTAACGAGCATTATTCACCTCTCTTTTCTTTTATTTCGCCTACACGCATTTTCGCACTTCGAGCTGCAGGATTTTGTTGCACCTCCTGCTCTGAAGGTGTGATGATACCGTCTGATATTTCTTTAATGGGAGACAAATCGTTGCCGTAAAAGTCCTTTTCAATTTTTCCTTCAAAGTTACCCGCCTTAAAGAACCGTTTTACCAGCCGATCTTCCAGCGAATGATAGGAGATCGCCACAATGCGCCCGCCGGGTTTAACCAGCTCAAGCGCCTGCGTAAGCACACTGCGCAGCATATCCAGTTCCTGGTTGACCTCAATGCGGATTCCCTGGAATACACGGGCCAGGCTTTTTACCTGGTATTTAGACGGGACCAGTCGCTCAATGATCTGGCGGAGTTCCGTCGTGGTTTCAACTGGCCGGGCGTCAATAATGGCCCGGGCAATTTCACGGCTCTTTCGCTCTTCGCCGTAATGGTAGATGATATCTCGTAACTCTTCATACTCATATTCGTTGACCACCTCGTAGGCTGTAACACCCCGGAGGTTGCCCATGCGCATATCCAGCGGACCTTCCTGCTGAAAGCTGAACCCACGCTCAGCCTCCTTGATCTGATGGGTCGAAACCCCCAGGTCAAGGAGCAACCCGGAAATATTTCCTCGTGTCTCCGGAGGGAGCAGTCGCGCCAGGTATCCGAAATTTCCTTTTATTGCAGTAAATCGCTCGTCCTCACCGAGGCGGTTCCGGGCCGCCTCGAGCGCCTGGTCATCCTGGTCAATTCCAAAAAGCGTGCCGCCCGGTTCCAGGCGCGATAAAATTTCCTCGCTATGGCCTCCGCCGCCCAGCGTTCCATCGATATATACTCCAGTCGGATCCGTAACCAGATGAGCCACCGCCTCCTCAAGCAACACCGGCTGGTGCTCGTAATATGGATCGCGTTCATGTTGTTCATCATGTGTTTCCATGGATTTCGCCTTTGCCCATCACACGCTCAAAAAGTTCTTGGTACATTTCATCGGATACTTCGGAATCTTCGTCGGCCAGTTTTCCAGGCGACCAGATCTCGACATATTCCACACTGCCGATAAATATTGCCTTGTCATCAATTCCGGCATATTCCATAAGCTGTGAAGGGAGAGCAATACGGTTTTGATTATCCAGAGAAATATCTTCCGCATACCGCAGCAAGTGTCGTTTTACGGTTCGCCCCTCTTCAGAAAAACTGTTAATATTCGAAAGCCGTTTTTCAAACATCTGCCACTCATCCGAAGGATAGAGTTGCAGGCAGGGGTCCACCCCTCGCAAAATAGTGAATCGCTCCTGGGCCTCGGGGGTCAGACTTTTGCGCAGCTTGGCCGGGAAGCTCACGCGGCCTTTGCTGTCTACACTGTGTTCATATTGACCTTTAAAACTTGGCACGTAATACCAGGATTAAGCGATTAACGCGGAATCTATTTAAAATAGCGGGGGTCTCCCACATTCTCCCACTTCAACCCACAATTTACCCCAAATGCGTTCAATATGTCAAGGAATTTCCCCGGAAAGCGATATTATTTTCTAATCCCGATAAATAAGTGTTCTTTTTTGAGTTATAAATAACCTTTTAAGTCCTTTCAGGTGATATTTTTGGATTTTTTGTTAAAATGGGAAGATGTGGGAGGAAGTGGGGAGGCGGGGTGGTAGAAAGTGGGAGATTTTACAAATGACCCGAAATAAAGAAGAAAAGGGGAGAGACCGCTGCTATACGGAGAGTGGAAATACGAGCCTGAACTTAGTGCCCGGGTCCCGATCTGTAAAGGTATACTCTCCCTCAAGCTGGGTGCAGAGCGTGCTGATCAGCCGAAGTCCCAGCGACTGTAGCTGCTCGATTTCAAGATCATCCGGCAGGCCTGCGCCATCGTCGGCCACTGTAAGTACCAGGTTACCCGAGTCCTCGTTCAGGGAAACCCAGATATGCCCTTCATCACGCCCTTCAAAACCGTGTTTGTATGAGTTGGTTACCAGCTCATTGAGAATTAAAGCCAGGGGAACGGCCCGCGTTACGGGGAGCGTGATATCAGCAATATCTGTATCCAGGGTAATATCACGTCCTTCGGCGTTCATGGTCTGGATCAGGTAATGCAGCAGACCTGAAATATAGTCGGGCAGTGAAATGTTGCTGTAATCCCCGGTCTCGTAAAGTTTTTCATGCAGGGTCGCAATCGACTGGATACGATTGATACTCTCCGTCAGGATATTTTGGGTCTCCTCAGAGTTTGTGTTGGCCGACTGAAGTTCAAGCAAGTCTGTAATAACGGCCAGGTTATTTTTAACGCGATGATGGATCTCCTTGAGCAGCGACTCCCGCTCCTCTACGATTTTTTCCAGCCGCTCCTTTTGCTCCCACTGGGGGGTCACATCTTGTTGAACCGAGATAAAATGGGTGATCTCGCCGTCAGAATTTTTGATCGGGTCGATACTCCACCGGACACGGTATTTGGATCCATCCTTCCGGTAATTAAATGTTTCTCCCTCAAAGCGTTTGCCCGCCGAAAGTCGCTCGCGCAGCCGTTCAATGGTTTCAGGCTCTGTATCCGGACCCTGAAAAATTCTGGGATTTTCCCCGATCAGCTCCTCGCGTGAATATCCCGTTACTTTCTCAAGCCCCTTGTTGACATAGATAATTTTTTCATCCCCAATGCGATCCCGGGCGTCGGTGATCAGGATCATCTCCTCGGCCGAGTCGATAGCCGCATATAGCAGCCGCAGCATCTGGTGTTGATCCATTCCATTTTTGAAGCGGTTCTCTGGCTGCCCGGGCAGGGGTGATTTTTGTTTTTCAAGCTGATCTATCAACAACTCTGCCTGTTTCTCAGACATCCCAGAAACAGACGCTATATACCGGATGGCCGATTGCCGCCGGGAATTGGATGCTGATTCACTCATGTTGGAACTGGTGTTAAGGGTGAAACGAAATTTGATTATAGTGCTCTTTGATGAAGATCCTGTGAACCCGTAAAACGCTGCCATTGCCTGATGCGGTGTTACAAAGCATGTTCGGCGGTCTTTATAGCAGTTCTATTGTTTTCTGCTTCCCATCGACCCTGCAGAGAAGGTAAACCATCTGTTTGATTACCAGAACATCATGTAACAGGACTTTGCAAAACCGCTGGTTTGTCCCATTCTGGCATTTCCCGAAACTGCACCCGTCAGAACCCCAATTTCAGACCACATGCAATCTCGTGTTTTTTCCGTGTTATATAAAGTGGAAATTTTATTGTCCTTTTTTGTGGCGAAACTCCAAAGTTCTTACCTGGCAGAGGCCTTTGCAAAATGATCGGTTTCTCGTTGTAGGGGAGTAATACTCCCGCTTGACCCCCAATAAGGCCGGTGGTACTACCCCTCCCAACAAAACAGGAGGTTCCGTTAAGCCCTCTTAAAAAAACAACACCCGGATCAGTATGCATTAGACAACTGGATACCCTATTTTTACGATCGACATATGACCGTGGTTTTCTTCAGCCATACATTTTTAAACGCGCAGAAATATAAAGCAATGAAACAACTTATCAAGGATTCCATCTGGTCTGCCCTGCTGTTTTTCGGCATTTTAATGGCGATAGGATACCTGAACGACAGCTATGTGGGAATGAAAAGGATGCTGAGCGATCCGGTCAACTGGGTGGTACTGGCCGTGGTCATTGCCGCGAGTATAGCTATCAAGGTGAGGCGACAGCGAAAAAATGAGTCCGAAAATGGTTAGGCGCGGTGCCGGGAATTGGGTGAATGATCATTTCTGTATCCTCTCGATATTGATATAGTAATCTCTGCTGACAACCAGCTTGTCGCCTGCATGCAGGTAGGAGCTGGATCGCCATTCGCCGGTCGTCGGACGGATCGTCGTATACATCTCATTGTCCAGCTTTACTTCAACCGGCATGTCAAACTCTTCCACATCAGCTTTCCAGCGGTAGAAAACATCGCCATCCATGAAATAGTACTGCAGCGTGGGGATCCCGGCGTATCGGAGATACTGGTCAAACACCGTGCTGAAATCAATCCCGGCGCGCCGGCTGATAAACGCTTCCACCTGTTCTGTGGTAATGGTTTGGTGGTGGAATGTTCGATTTAGCCCCCGAAGAATATTTTTCCACCGGTAATCATCATCAATAATATGGCGGATCATATGGAGCAGGTTGCCTCCCTTGTAGTACATGTCGGAAGATCCCTCCTGGTTGACGCCGTACGGTCCGGTAATCGGCTGGTCATTTTGGATGCGGTCGCGGGTTCCAATCACGTAGTCGGCTCCCGCCTGCGTACCCCAGAGGCACTCCACGAACAGGTTTTCTGAATAATTGGTGAACCCCTCGTGAATCCACATATCGGCAATATCCCGGGTGGTGATATTGTTGCCGAACCACTCGTGCCCGCTTTCATGCACGATGATAAAATCCCAGGTCAATCCCCAGCCGGTGCCGGAAAGGTCGATGCCCTGGTACCCGTTCTGAAACCCGTTGCCATAAGCTATGGCGCTTTGATGTTCCATTCCCAGGTGAGGGGTGTGGACAAGCTTAAACCCGTCCTCATAAAAAGGGTAGGGGCCGAACCAGTGTTCAAAGCAGCGCAGCATCGGCTTGGTCTGGATAAACTGTTTCCTGGCTTGTTGAAGATACGGTTCCAGCACCCAGTAGTTAAGATCGAGTGTGCCTTTGGCGCCCTCCAGGGTATCGCTGAAATTCACGTAGTTGCCGGCATTTACCGCCACATTATAGTTGTTGATCGGGTTGTTGACGAACCACGACCAGGTGGTTGTGTTGTCAGAATGCCGGGTGGTGTCGCGCAACCGCCCGTTCGAGATATTTTTGATGGAGGATGGGACCGTTATATGGATGCCCATGCTGTCGGGCTCATCGGATTGATGATCCTTGTTGGGCCACCAGATGCTGGCGCCCACCCCCTGGTTGGCCGTGGCTATCCACGGGTTGCCCTCGCGATCCTGTTGCCAGATAAAACCTCCGTCCCAGGGCGGATTTTCCGCGACTCTTGGCTTGCCGGAATACCAGACCGTGACCGTGTGGATTTCACCGGGTTGTTGGTCGCCCGGGATGTCCACAAAATAGGCATTGTCGTGTCGCTGGAATTCCAGCTCTTGCTCATCCTGTACCACCCGGTCAATCTGCAGTGGTGCGATCAGGTCAATCTGCATGGAGCGCCCGCTGCGAGGCTCCGTGACCCTGTAATCAATTCGGTTGTGGCCGGAGATCGAGGAATCGGGGGGGATGATTGTTGCGTGGAGATCGTAGAAGATGACATCCCACCAGGCCCGCTGCGGAGTGATGGAGCCGCGGAGCGTATCGGCGCGGGTAAACTCCGGCTGCTTCTGCTGGGCATGCGATTCAGGTATAAACAAGAGTGATGCCGCTAAAATAGGTAAAAGAAGGTATCTGGTTTTCATAGCAGGATATATAAAAAAATAGCTGAACCGGGTAAAGAAGAAATTAAGATGATGTGGAAATCGGAGAAAATACAGTCCCAAACTGAGGTTTATACTGCATGCACTTCAACCCCTGTACTGACTCGGCAGGGAATGACGGGTATGAATCAGACTATCACATACCTTGCTAATCATTAACATCTAACAGTCTGAACCATGATTAGGGTGATTGGTAGGATGGACTTTGATTTTTTCGTTGCCCATCACGGTTCATCACATTAATCCCCGAAATCACGGTTTAAA
>NZ_JBINJF010000034.1:0-38660 GCF_043951865.1 Halalkalibaculum sp. DA3122 | reverse complement strand
TGGACACTGGCTTTGGTCAGATCCATGCTCTGATAGACCCCGTCCAAACTCACTACCAAATGCAGCTTGTAGCCGATATAATACTGGTCGGTGATGGCACTGTAGCCTTTGTCTGGGGCGCTGTGGAAATGCTCGCGACATACTGCTGTGGAGTGCTCACGGGCAATATTTGCCACAGGTATGGGTATGCTGTCCACCAAGTAGGTATCTTCATAGGGGCATATTTGGCGTCCCCACAACTTAGCCAATTTTTCGATCCAACCGGCCAGTCGCCTGCGACGACGGTTATAGCAGCTCAGGTGAGGCAGATGGGGGAACGCATGGGTATAGTCAGCTTGGAGTTTACTCCAAAACCAATGTTCACTATCAATGCCTAAGGCCTCTTGCAACAGGGCCAAGCTCATAATATGAGCATCAGCCATAGGAGGCTTATTCGGATAAAATTGCAAGTTCAGATCCGAATTAAGAAAATCGGCCAAGGTTTCTTTGACGATGGGTAAAATTTTGTCGAAATTGGTTTTAAGGTCATGCATGAGCAGGGTGTTTTTGTGAAGATTAACACTCCTAAGATATTTAATATCAAGCACTTGCATGGCCTTTTTTATTTTAAAATTGTTAAAAACTTAACCCCTAAACGCGTTATCAACAGAATTTTTATCCGTTCCACTAACCTGGTCTTTGGTGTAGATAAAAGGTCGAATCCCATAGTCCTTAGCTTTGTGGCAATTTCGGATAAAGCAGGAAGATTTGTTGATCTAACAACCGCCTGTCCCAACTCAACAGCAAGAACGACACATCCCATATCAGTTAACAGCTTCTTAACTGCAAGCTTACAGCGAGGGCAAACCATATTCTTGATATATAAAATCTGAGTGTTACTACTCATTGTCAGTATGTATTTAAGATTCTACCTACAAGTAACAACACCTTTGCTTAAAGTAAGCTTAAATTGTCTTTTACTTTTGGATAATTGAAGAGCTAAACTATTGGTCAGCATTCATCTGTACCCATCGGTCATAGGTTTGTTTATCCCAGAAACTTTGGAAGTATGCTATCGCTGCGATGACTTCCTCATCACTTAATGTGTCGCCAAATGCAGGCATGGTTCCTCCCAGCTTTATACCTCCCTCAATGATTTGCCGGACAAGTACACTGATGGGGTGATGCCAGGCGTGGGCCGAGCCATCTAGTGGAGGCGCCGGAAAAGATCCATCGGGATTCAGCTGTTTCCAATCTTTAACAATTCCCTGGGCTCTCGTTCCGTGACAGCTCGCGCAATAAGTAGTAAATACCTGTTTGCCTATATTGAATTGTTTTTCGGTAAACCAACGTCCCCTGGTAACCGGTTCTTTTTGATCAGATGATTCGCTGGAACAACTGATAGCTATTAAAACAAATAACGTAAAAATAATAAGTAGAAGCGTTCTCACTTTACTGCAACAAGTTAAAAGTGTTAATGACTGGCATAAATCCGGCTATTACCCTCTTGGTCTATAAGATAAACATCATAAGGGGTATTAAACGAGGTATTCATGCCGGGAGAACTTGATGGCATGCCAGGAGCTGATATTCCCACAGCCTGAGGACGTTCATCAAGTAAACGGTTGATATCTTCTACCGGCACATGGCCCTCTACTGCATAGCCGTCAATGAGCGTAGTGTGGCATGATTCCATATCGCTGGGGATATGGTTTTTATCCTTGATTTCCGGCATGTTACTTACAGGTTGGATAGAAATATTATGTCCATACCGCCCCATATAGGTTGCCCATTTATCACAGCATTGGCAGCCGGAATTTTTAAACATAACGGCTTCTGTTACTGAAGTAGCCATATGTTTTTGGCGCTCATTATAATCACTGATAATCACCCAAATTACGGATCCAGCTATACCTATTACTAGTAATGCTAAAAATATAAAAGTCTTCGATTTCATAAGATTTATCTGAATTTAATTAGAGCTTGTTAGTGCGTATGCCTTTCACTTTGTAAAAAGTCATCACCGGTTTTTCCACTACGGATATGAATCGATTGCGATACCGGGGTTACATAGATAATTCCATCTCCGGGCTGACCGCTTCGGGCGTGATTTCGGATAACCTCAATAACTTCTTTCGTGTCATCCTGGCCGCAGACCACAACCAGTTTTACAATATCAGAGAACCGTTCGGCAATGCTGATCGATAGTTGTGCTTTTTGGGGATCCGACATCCTACCGAGTCCCATGACATCCATTAGAGTCATACAACAGAAGCCTTGGGCTTCTAACCCGTCAATAACTTCTTCTGCTTTTCGTTTGCGAATAAATGCTTTTATTTCATTCATAGTAGCCACCTTTGTTGAATTATGGGCCCCAAAGAGAGGAGCCCATAATTTGTTAATTGCTTATTTGTTGGTCTTCATTTGTTGCTGCTAATTTTTTTACTTCCCGACTTTTCCAGAGGTAGTAGATGACCGGTATCACAACAAGGCTGAGTATGGTTGCTGATACCATACCCCCGACCATCGGGGCGGCAATTCGCTTCATAACGGTTGCCCCAGTCCCTGTACCCCACATGATAGGAAGCAGGCCGCCGGTAATGGCACAGACCGTCATGAATATCGGGCGGATACGCTGGGCCGATCCTTCGAAGATGGCCTGTTTGAGGTCCTCTAGGCTATTCATCTTGTCGTTATATTTACGATTGTTATATGCATTATCCAGGTAGGTAAGCATGATCACGCCGATTTCAGCGGCCACACCGGCAAGGGCGATAGCACCCACTCCTACGGCTACACTAAGGTTATACCCCAGGATATACATCAGCCAGAAGGAACCCACCAGCGAGAAGGGCAGCGTCAGTAACACAATTAGACTTTCCTGCAGGTTTTTAAAGTTAAAGTACAGCAGCAAAAAAATGATTAGCAGTGTGATCGGGACCACCACTTGCAGGCGCTCTTTGGCCCGCTCCATGTATTCGTACTGCCCGCTCCAGGCCAGGCTGTAGCCGGTTGGCAGCTCCAGACGCTCGTCCACAGTCTGTCGAGCCTGATCCACATAACTTCCGATATCGGAGGTATTTAGGTCCACATAGATCCAGCTGGAATAGCGTGCATTCTCGGTTTTGATCACCGGCGCGTCTTTGCGGATCTGCAGGTCGGCCACATATTCAATGGGTATTTGAGCGCCGGAAGGCGTAGGAATTAATACCCGCCCGAGATCCGTAAGGTTTTCACGGTTCTCACGGGCATATCGCACATTCACCGGATAGCGTTCCAGCCCCTCCACGGTCTCGGTCACGTTCATGCCTCCGATAGCTGATTGGATTACATCTTGCACGTCCCCGGTCGTCAGTCCATATCGAGCCGCTTCCTTGCGGTTGATATTGAAGTCCAGGTAATTTCCGCCCGTCGTCTTGTCGGCGAACACACTCAGGGTACCGGGTACATCCCGTACCACTGAGGCAATATCCTGGCTAAGATCCGAAAGCGTCTGTAGGTTGGGGCCGGTCACCTTGATACCGATCGGTGTTTTGATCCCGGTGGAAAGCATATCGATCCGGGTTTTGATCGGCATGGTCCAGGCGTTGGTAAGGCCCGGAATCTTGATGGCCTCGTCCATCTGTTGCTTTAGTTTGTCCATCGTCATGCCCTCCCGCCACTGGTCTTCAGGTTTTAACTGGATAATTGTTTCGAACATCGATAGTGGTGCCGGATCTGTAGAAGTTTGTGCTCGTCCTGCTTTACCAAAGACCGATTCCACTTCAGGGAAACTGGCGATAACTTTATCGGTTTGCTGCAGCAGTTCCTTTGCCTTGGTGATACTGATGCCCGGATCGGTGGTCGGCATATAAAGTAGGTCTCCCTCTTCGATAGGAGGCATAAATTCCGAACCGAGTCGCTGCAGGGGCACTATGGAAATGGCAAGTATCGCAATGGAGGCTATGATCGTGGTCCATTTAAAACGAAGTGCCAAGTTGATTACCGGCCGGTAGATCCAGATTAAAAAGCGGTTGACCGGATTTTTGTGTTCCGGCTGAATTTTTCCGCGGATCAGGTATCCCATCAGTACTGGTACCAGCGTGACCGATAGCAGAGCCGCGGCGGCCATGGCATAGGTTTTGGTAAAGGCCAAAGGTTTGAACAGGCGGCCTTCCTGCCCCTCCAGGGCAAAGATCGGTAGAAACGAGACCGTAATAATCAGCAGGGAGAAGAACAGGGCCGGCCCCACCTCTTTGGAAGCATCTATTATAATCCGCCAGTGCCCTTTCTTCCCCCGGTCTTTTTCCAGGTGTTTATGGGCATTCTCCACCATCACGATGGCGGCATCCACCATGGCCCCGATAGCGATGGCAATTCCGCTCAACGACATGATGTTGGCGTTAATCCCCTGGAAGTACATTACCAGGAAGGCGGCCAAAATACCGATCGGCAAGCTGATGATAGCCACCAGCGAACTCCTAAAGTGCAGCAGGAATATCATCACGATGATAGCAACTACAATGCTCTCCTCAAGGAGTTTGTGTTCCAAAAATGAAATGGCCCGGTTGATCAGGCTGGAGCGGTCGTAGGCCGTTTTAATAGTTACGCCCTCCGGCAGGCCGCTTTCAAGTTCTTTCAGTTTGGCTTTTACATTGTCGATGGTCTGGAGAGCATTTTCACCATATCGCATTACGACCACGCCTCCCACAGTTTCTCCCTCGCCGTTCCAGTCAGCTACTCCACGTCGCAGGTCTGGACCTACTTGAACATTGGCCACATTGCGAATGGTCACCGGGGTGCCGTTACCATCGGTGCCAATAGGCACATCTTCTACGTCTGCGACGGTTTGAATGTAACCTTTACCGCGGACCATGAACTCGGTTTCACTCATCTCTACCAGGCGCCCACCTACGTCATTGTTACTGCGCTTGATCGCCATTTTTACTTTCGATAATGGGATATCATAGGCCAACAGTTTATCCGGATCCACTTCGACCTGGTACTGTTTGACGTGTCCTCCCACACTGGCCACTTCAGCTACCCCATCGACACTGAGTAGTTCATACTTTAGGAACCAATCCTGAATGGAGCGTAGTTGCTGGAGATCATATCGGTCGCCCCCGTCCAAGACATACTCATAGACCCATCCAACACCAGTGGCATCCGGCCCAAGGGTGGGGGTAACACCTTCTGGGAGGTTGCTTCCTGCCGTATTGAGATATTCAAGTACCCGACTTCGGGCCCAGTACATATCGGTGTCATCCTCAAAAATGATATAGATAAAAGAAAGCCCGAAGAAGGAGTAGCCACGTACTGTTTTTGTATTGGGAACCGACATCATGGTGGTGGTCAGCGGATAGGTAACCTGATCTTCAACCACCTGTGGGGCTTGACCCGGGTATTTGGTGAATACGATAACCTGGACGTCACTGAGGTCGGGGATCGCATCCACCGGGGTTTGATACATCACATAGGTACCGCCTGCCAGCAAGAGAATGCTGGCGATAATTACCATAAAGCGGTTGTTGACGGATAGTTCAATTATTTTCTGTAGCATTGCTTAAGTCTCCAAAATATTAATAGGGGTTTGCGCTATAAGGTTACCTGTGGAATCACATATTCATGTTTGAATGATCGGTAGTGTCTTCCGGTATCTTCTCATGGTTCATTTCACCGCCGGACATATCCATTTCCTGCATTTCTTCGTCAGACGAACTCGTCTTTTGTTGGAGCATTTTCTGAATAGCTTCCTGCAGACGGCTCTCGCTGTCGAAGAGGAACTGGGCTGAGGTCACAATTTCTTCGCCCGGTTTTACCCCTTCCAGTATCTCTATTTCATTATTGCGCTGTCCGCCTTCCATGCCCAGGGTTACCTCTCGTGGCTCAAAAGCCCCTTCTCCCTTGGCAACAAATACGATGTTCCGTTCCCCGGTTCGGATGATGGCCTCATTGGGAATGACCGTAACATTGTGCTTGGGACGTGTTTGAATACGGACATTGGCAAACATGCCCGGCTTCAGTTCCAGATCAGGATTGGGAAATTCCAGGCGTACCTGAACCGTTCGGGTCTTCTGGTCCAGGCTGGGATATACGTAGGCCACAGTACCCCGATAGGTTTTGCCAGGTTGGTAGGAAAGTTCCATCTGGGCAGGTTGCCCTTCTTCAATCCAAGGGACCTCGTAGTCGTATACGCTGGTTTGCACCCAAACAGTTGAAAGATCAGCGATTTTATAGGCCGGTGTACCTGATTTGATAAATTCACCTTCCACTGCATTCTTATGAAGTACAACGCCGGTAGCAGGAGACTTCAATGTCACCGCTTTTTTAACTTCGCCGCTTTGTTCGAGTTCTTTTATCTCTGAATCAGGAATATCCCAGTATTCCAGTCGCTTTCGGGTGGCTTCAAGTAGGCTGTTACCTCCGGCGCGGATTTGTTCAAAACTGCTGGAACCCACTTTGTCTCTTGTTTTGAGAGCCAGCAGGTATTCTCGCTGCGTAGTCACCAGCTCCGGTGAATAGATGCTGAATAGCGGTTGTCCCCGTTGGACCATTTTACCCGTGTAATCCACATAAAGTTGTTCCACCCACCCGGAAACTTTGGGGTTCACGTTGTATAGCTTTTGCTCATCGTATTCGACCTTGCCAACGGCATTGACCGTAGTGGAAAGATCTTTTTGCTGAACAGTTGCCGTTCGCACATTCATATTTTGGACAACGACCGGATTGATCTTAACCATCCCTTCCGAACTGTTGGCTTCATCCGCGTAAACAGGCACCAGGTCCATTCCCATCTTCGATTTGCCCGGTTTGTCGTATATCTCACTGGGGTTCATCGGGGCCTGCCAATACAGTATTTCTCGGTCTCCCTTTTGGGAGGCTTCTGATTTCTTATCCTTCTGAATATCATCATGCTGCATCTCTTCAGCAGCCTGAGGAATTGAAGCAGTCGTGTCTGTTGATTGTGTCCCCAGCCAGTAGCCGGCCAGTGTAAAGATGGCAATTGCACCCAGGGAAAGAAGTATAGATTTGGTATTCATGGTGTTGGTCCTCATTGTTCTGTGTTCTAAAATGGTTTAAAGGTCGGTGCCGGTGAGGGCTTCCAGTTCTGCTACGGCCTTATGGTAATCGGCCACAAATCGATGGTAATCGAGGCGAAATTCAAAAAGCGTCAGCTCACTGTCGAGCAGGGAAAGGAAGTCCACTTTATCATTTTGATAACCGGCCATCGAAGATTCCAGGGATTCTTCGGCCTGTGGAATAATGCCGGTTTTATAGAGATCAACCAGCCTCCGGTGTTTTTCAAGGTTGGTCAACGACTGCTGGAGCATTTGTTCAACGGAGTTTGCTACATTTCGGTAGCGATATTCCACGGAAGATTGCCTAATCCGGGTCTCCTGTACCTTTTTGTCCTGTTTCTTGTTGTAAAACAGTGGAATCTTGACATTGAACATGGCCGAGACAAAATCGTAGCCCGCCATTCCGTTTTGAAGTTCGTTTCGTTGGGTATAGGCCAGCCCTACCGAAAAATCGGGATAGCGGTCTTTGAGAGCCAAATCTACCTGTTGCCCACTCTGTTTTACAGCCGTTTTCCATGCTGCGAGCATGGGACTGGTGCTGTCGGCTTGCTGGATGAGTGAGGTTAATTCGTACTCTAACGGTTTCGGTTCGGAAGCCAACGCTCTCCCAAGCGGGGCATCTGCCGGTTGATCTATCAGTGTGTTAATTTGGGCCTGCATCGCTTCACGCTGCTGGCGAAGCTTGAGTTCGCGGTCAATCATTTTGGAAAGGGCCACCTGTGCTCGCAGTACATCTTGCTGAATGCCCTTGCCCACACCATATCGCGTTTCCGCGATTTCCACGAATTCCCTGAGCAGTTCCTGGTTGCTGGCAACGGTAGCCAGGGCTTGATCTATGTAATAGAGATCGTAATAGGCCTGCTTGGTTTTCTTTATTAGCTGATTTTTGAGCTCGTGATATTGGTGCAAAGTTATGTCCGACTCGCTGCGTGCAATGTCTCCTTTAAGGCTGAGCTTACCCGGGAAAGGAAAGGGCTGCATCAGTGAGATTTGCTTACCGGTCATCGGTTCCTGGTCCAGGGCAAAACTGTTGACCGGCAGGTTCATGAGATTTAAACCCAGTGTTGGATCGGGAAGGGCTTCTTGCTGAGAAATTCGGGTTTTGCTGGCTTCCCATCCCTGATAGGAAGATTGTAGTTCAGGGTTTTGGGCCAATACTTTTTGGATCAGTTCATCCAGAACAAGTGTTGAATCAATAGTCTGTCCTTCTGCTGCTAATGGGTATGTCAATAAAAAGGAAAGAAGTAATATCAGGGGTGTGTAGAGAAGATTGTTCATTTTTTAAAGCCGCGTATTTAGTTCAATCAGTTATAAAAAAGAGTTTCTTATCTTATTTCTGACTAAACTAACACTGTCTTCCTTAAATGAACCTTAAATCATCGAGGGGTTTCCAATAAAAAAAGTCCTGCATGAATAATGCAGGACTTGAAGAGAAAGTATGAGCTAGGATTTAGTTTCGACTGGCTGAAGACCAGTGAAGGGCAGTAATTTTCCAGTTTTCTCCTTCTTTCTTGAGAACAGCCAGTTCAAGGCTGTTAAGATCCAATTCTCTGTCGCTGTAGGTACCTCAGGTATGGGTTTGTGTTGAGACCCAGGCAGTATTGCCATCAATCGAAACATTGCGGGACTCAACTTCCCGTTTCATGGCACTCAAAAATTTCCCATCAGAATGAAAGTGGTGTGATAAATATTCCTCCTTGGTTTCGATATTCCCGCCTTCCAGGATTCTTACAGATTCTGATAGCAGGTTTTTGCCTGCCTGACTGTCATTATCGATAATTGCCTGATGGAATGCGTCAAGCGTCTTGATTACCTTTTTCTCTGATGCCGAAGGCTGACTTACAGATATAGAAGTTCCAATTGTAAATAGGAGAACTGCAGTTAATGATATTCGAGTAAGCATAATGTAGTTTTAATGATTAATTGAGTTGGGTTAAGGTCAACCGATCAATAAGTATGGTTCCATTTCCATTTAGCTTTAACCCCACACTTCCGGCCTCGGGAGCATCCCCATGGCCGTGAACAACCATCTCTTTGTTGATATATCCCCGGAAATGAGTGCCGTTACCGACCGTGCGAATAAACAGTATGCCCGAAGCGGAGTAGGATTCTTCGGCAAACACTTCACGATTTCCATTGTTGACTCGCCCCTGGGATATCGTGCCGTCGGAAGACAGCGTCACAAAATCATAGTTTTGGACATCTTGCACGTGGTTGACAAGCGAAACACTCCCCTCAAAATCAGACAGGTCCAGATAGTAATCGACCTGCACGTTTTGGAATGAACTCTTTCCCACAAAGAAATTAGAGGTAGAATCAAGGGATATCTGAAGCAAGTGATTACTGCCGTTGTTAGCAACAGTTGGTTGCAGCTCTGAAGCAGATCCTTCCAGCCACCGGAAGCGGGAAAGCAACGTGCTTACGCCGTTGGGGCCGATCTCCCAAGACCAGTTGCCGTTATCACTGACAGTGAACATTGAACCGGCCTGTTGCAGGCTATCCGTGGAAACTGAGGCAGTGCTTTGCTGCTCTACCAGTTGACCGGTTCCGGCTCCGTAGCCAAAGACCATCTCGGCACCGTGGTCCCCGGTTTCATAAAGGAAGAATATTCCGGGCAAGGCAATGACAAACAACCCAACTCTAATCACTTGCTGATCCATTTTTTGATACCAGTGGAGTAGCATTCGCAGAACGGCATAGATCCCAAAGAACCAGACGGTCCACAGGGCCCAATCGGCATGTTCATTTAAAACCGATTGAGCTCCCGACGGTAGAAACACGCTGTCGGCCGCCAAAGTGCCTGTGTAATAAGCAGCAATGGCCGAAATTGAACCAATACCATAAAGGATGGTTGTTTTCAGGTCATCCCACCACTTGTCGGGTAGAAAGAAGTTTAGAAAGTCCATCAATACTGCCAGCAGAATAATGGCTATTGGGAAATGAACAAGGATCGGATGTATGTTAGGGGCCCATTCGGGAATTAGTTCCATAATGCAAGGTTCTATTTGTTATAACAGTTGAGTATAAGCGAACGCTGATAATCCTAATACATTAATGATGATAAATATTGTGACGGCAACTTTCTTAATCTTGCCGCCGCCTTCCATATCCATCATCTTCATGTCGTGGTTGTCAAGGTAACGGTTGTTTTGCCAGACCAGCCAACCGGCGATCCACACAAAGACGAGGTTCATCCAGAAGGTATAGTCGATTTTAAACTGGGTAATTTCGGAAACCACCCGCCGGCTTTCCGGTACTATGTCCAGAAAGGAGAAAAGCCCATTCAGGATCAGGGCCGTAAGTACAATACTGACAAACATCACACCCGCAATATAGAGGGCGACCCGCCAGCCATAGTATTTGGCGTTGATGTGCACCAGTGGCGGTACCATAAGATCGGAATAGATAAAGCCCATGATGCCGGCAAAGAGCACCCCGTTTTGATTGAGTACCGTCGCCAGTGGGATATTGCCCATCGATCCGATAAAGGTGGAGGCCGCCACAAACGGGGCTATCATTGCATTTTCAAGTGTCACCAGCCAGTCAGGTAGATGCTGGGCATCGGCCAGGAAAAGGGTTGTCCAGAACGATTCGGGCACCAGCACGGCCACAAACCCGGCAATGGTAAAACCAATCAGGATATCTTCCCAGGCCATCTTCCAGTCGTTGACAAACTTGTGGCCGACCAGCTGCCATCCTTCTTTGCTGGTAATGCGTTTCTTCCAGTCAAAATCTTCCGTGAGACCGTCTCCCTCACTTTCTACTTTGTCGCGGGCTGCCTGCAACCAGTTTTCCGGATAGGTCCATTTGATAAGCAGACTGCTTATGGCAATGAGAACGAGTCCGCCAATAAGTTCAGCAGCCAGGAATTGCCATCCAAGAAAGATGAGGATTAATATACCCAGTTCAATGACCAGGTTGGTGGAGGCGAACATGAAGGCCACAGCCGCGATGAAGTGGGCTCCTTTCTTGACCAGTGATCGGGCCGCGGCCAGGGCGGCAAAGGAGCAGGAGGAGGAAGCGGCCCCAAAGAAGGTGGACAGGGATATACTTTTTAAATCCGCCTCCCCCATATATTTGGTGAGCTCTTTCTTGGGGACAAATGCCTGGATCATCCCACTGACAAAGTAGCCAAGTATAAAAGCCCAACCGGACTTCCAGAAGAAGCCCAGTGCCGTTTTCGCTGATTCGCCAAATGATTGAATAAAAGTTTCCATTTATGATCAATAATCAATTCAAATTATTGAATAGTTATTACTTAGGTGATCTCCAAGTTCGCCATCATACCCGCATCTTCGTGTTCGAGATTATGGCAGTGAAATACATATAATCCCTTGGGAGCATCGAACCGCATAATGACTCGAACTTGTTCTCCCGGCATTACCAGGGTGGTATCTTTCCATCCGGTTTCGGTTGGGAGCAGGCCTCGGCTCCCGCTGCGGCTTAGTACCTTAAATTGCACCGCATGGATATGCATGGGATGAGGGACAGCAGAGTTGTTCACGAACTCCCAAATCTCGGTATCTCCCTGGGTTACTTCTTCATCCACCCGAAGCATCTCAAATAAACGGTCGTTTATAGTGTGGCCCCTCATCATCTCCATATTCAGCTCGATACTTCGCGTGCGCTCGGCATCCTCTTCATTGGGGAAATTAATATCAGAGAGTTGCCGGGGAAGATCTACTGGAGCGGAAGAGTCGGCCTCATTACCTATCCGAAACTCCATTAGTAGAAATTCGCTGCCTTGCTCCGGTCCGCCTTGTCCCATCATTTGTGACATATTGCCCATCATCCCACCGTTTGAAGGCATGGAAAATGTCTTACTGATTAGTTCTGCGGTGTTTCCAGAAAATTCTTCAGAGAAATCCACCAATATATCCGCTCGTTCCCCGGGAGCCAGTAAAAGCTCTTTAGATTCAACAGGTTGTGGTAAAAGTCCCCCGTCGGAACCGATCACCGTAAACGATTGCTCATTTCGAAAAGCAATATTATAGATCCGGGCATTTGAGCCATTGAGTAATCGCAACCGATAGGGACGAGGCTGTACTTCGTGATAAGGGTTGGGTATGCCATTCACTAAAATATGGTCACCCAAATAGCCGGTCATCATACGTTCCGGCATGGAAGGGTCATAGTATATCTTACCGGAAGAATCTACTTTTCGATCCTGAATGACCAGCGGCAGTTCGAATTTCCCAGAAGGCAGGTTTAAGGCTTCTTCTTCATCGTCCGTGACAATAAAAAAACCTGCCAAGCCCCGATAAACCTGTGGACCTGTAATTTTGTGTGGATGCGGATGATACCAATACGTCCCGGCTCGCTGATTGATTGTAAAATTATAGGAATAACTACCTTCCGAAATTACGTCTTTGGGATGACCGTCCATATCGGGAGGCACAATCATGCCGTGCCAATGGATAATGCTCTCCTGACCAATGTCATTTTGGAATTGAACCTGAAATCGCTCTCCTCTTTTAATGCGAACGGTTGGTCCCGGCAGGCTCTTGTTATATTGTAAGCCGTCTAATGTATATTGTTCAGCAATCGTAAGGTTGTCGCGAGACGCCCGTAGTTGATCACTATCCAGGGTACCGGGCAGTTGCAGGGGATAGCGATAGGTATCTGAATCATTTGTACCGGCATCCATGCAGGAAGTGATAACAGAAGGGGTCAACAAGAAACCGGTACCGGCTCCGGTGTATTTTAAGAAGGTTTTTCTATCCATGTTCAACTATTTGAGTAATTCCTGTTTTCGCTTGTTGAACTCCTCTTCATCAATTTCGCCCTCAGCATACCGGCGTTTAAGGATTTCCATCGGTGTTTCTTTACGCTGACTCTGACTGGATTGACCAGCGTTCATAACCGCGCGAATGGCAAATGCGACCAGCGCGATAATTAAAAACCACCAGACAAACATCATCCATCCCCCTCCAAAGAAATTAAAATCATGCATATGTTACCCCCGTTAATTGGTATTGATTGATAAAAGTAATAGAATAATCCGCTAAAACCACATGCGAACACCGCCCAGCAGACTCAGGTTACTGACGTGACCACCTTCGGATCGTGCCATGTCGGCAGTTTCGCCGAGCTTGCGCTCCCAGTTAATTCCAATATATGGTGCAAATTCCCGAATAAATTCGTAACGGAGACGGAAGCCAAGTCCAATATTGTTGAATCCAGATCCGACACCCCATTCGGGGACCTCTTGCACGGCAACACTGGTTTCAACAATGGGCTGACCAATTAGTCGCTGAGTAAACAGCAGGTCGTATTCAGCTTCCAAATCGGCGGAAATATTACCGGCCTCGCTTACATATACCCCACTTTCAAAGTGAATGAAATAGGGCGCCTTACCCTGCAGGCCGACGGTGGCAAAGCCCCGGGATTTGTTGTGTTTTTCATAGGCCAAATCATAACGGACGCCGCCGGTGACGTCAAGATATGGACTGATAGCTCGGCTATACAACCCTTGAAATTCCATATGCGCCTCACTTTCGGTCGGCACCGCTTCTCCGTGAGACTTAAACCAGAATTTGCCCAGATCTTTGCCTACATACCCTTTTATGTCCCACATTACAGGATTTGAACCATCGATGCTGCGGTATTCCAGTTTGTCGGCAATCAGATAGGCATAGGTTTTATCGTCCATCATCAGGTTGTTGCTGAACTCGGGCGCCTTTTGGCCAAAGGCTGAACTTCCGCCAATTGCGATGATAACAAAGATGGGGAGAATGATTGTTGATATGCGTTTAATCATGGTCATGATCATGCAAGTTTGTATGTCAGATAGAATTCGTTAATAAAAGTTCGCTGAATCTACTTATGAATAGTCCTGTCCATAAATACTGCCTTCTTCATCCGCTACCTGGACCACGCGGAACATGCCGCGCTCCATGTGATACAGGATGTGGCAGTGGAAGGCCCAGCGCCCCTTGTCGCGTGGGGTAACCAGGGCCGAAATCCGCTGGGCCGGTTGCACGAGCAGGGTGTGTTGCCGGGGATTGTATTGGCCATTGCCGTTTTCCAGCTCCATCCACATGCCGTGCAGGTGGATGGGGTGCTCCATCATCGTGTCGTTAACCAGCGTGAGTCGGAGCCGCTCGTTGTGTTTGAACTCGATAGGTCCATCCACCTGGTGAAACTGCTCGCCGTCGAAGGACCACATGTAACGCTCCATATTTCCGGTCAGGTGCAGTTCCACTTCTCGCTGTGCATCGCGTTTGTCTTTATTGGGACGCAGGCTTTTTAGATCGTTGTACACAAGCACTTTCCGTCCGTCATTGCCAAGGCCGATACCGGGCTCGCCCAGCCGGTCAAACTGGTTCTGGGCAATGGCCGCCGCACCCGGTCCGTGCTTGTCGGGACCGTGTTTGACAGGAGGTTTGGGGTCTTTGGACATATCCATATTACCATGATCCATGTCTCCGTGATTCATATCCCCATGGTCCATTCCTTCCATGTCTTCACCTTTCATATCCATGCCGCCCATCGACATCATCATCCCCATGTCTTTCATATCACGCTTGGGACGTGGACGAAGGTCAGGCACCGGGGCTTCCATCCCTTCGCGCGGGGCCAGCGTGCCACGAGCATAGCCGCCGCGGTCCAGGGATTCGGCAAAAATGGTATAGGGTTTTTCTTCTTTGGGCTCTACGATCACATCATAGGTTTCGGCAATACCGATGCGGAACTCCTCGATAGGGACGGGCTCTACATTTTGGCCGTCGGCTTGAACTACCGTCATTTCGAGACCGGGAATGCGCACATCAAAAGCCGTGGTGCCCGCCGAAGCATTGATAAATCGCAGCCGAACTTTTTCGCCTTTCTTGAACAGGGCGTTCCAGTTGGAGTCCGGGCCGTGACCATTCATAAGATAAGTGTAAGTGGCACTGGTTATATCCAAGAGGTCGGTCGCCTTCATGCGCATCTTTCCAAATGAGAGGTAGTCCTTAACGGTATCTCCGAATCCGTTCTCTTTTATATCCGTAACAAACTCTCCGATTGTACGCTGCTGGTAATTGTAGTAGGCATCCAGTGATATGACATTATCCAGCACGTCATGAGGGTCTTCAAAGGTCCAGTCGGAGAGCACGATCGGATATTCGCGATCATATTCTACCGGATCTTCATCGGCCGGATCGATGATCATGGGGCCGTAATGGCCGAGCTGTTCCTGCAGGCCCGAATGACTATGGTACCAATAGGTGCCATTCTGCCGTACCGGGTAGCGGTATTCAAAGGTTTCACCGGGTGCAATCCCATCGAAACTAACGCCGGGCACGCCATCCATTTGGAAAGGCAACAGGATCCCGTGCCAGTGGATGGAAGTCGTATCATCCAGCTCGTTGGTTACTCGAAGCATTACGTCTTGTCCTTCCTGTAGTCGGATTAAGGGCCCCGGCACTGAACCGTTAATGCCTATGGCTTCGCCTCGTTTCCCATCGATCTTGTGCGGCATTTTCCCAATGGTCAGATCAATGACATTATCAGGGCCTTTGGGGGTTAATACATCTCGCTTCTCACTGCCGAAGCCTGCTAATGCGTAACCCGGCAATACTGCACTTGCACCGGCAAAAGCTGCTAAGGAGCCGGCATATCGGAGAAAAGTGTGGCGATTCATACCATTATTATCGTCACTCATAAATCAGTGTAATCTATTGTTTTTAATTAGCTAAAGCATCGGTTCCGAATGTCGAACCGAAACATACGAACCGAACCTTAAATTTAGCTTAAAACATTATTGGTCAGTGTCTTTTATCTTAGAGGTGTTATTTCATGAAATAGAATTATGGTTTTATGTGGATATTGTTGGTTGAGGACGAAAAACAGCTTGCCCGTTCCCTTAAACGTGGACTGGAAGAAGAGGGGCATGTAGTGGAAGTTATGCATGACGGAGAGGAAGCCGAGCTGCAGGGGTTGGTGAATGATTACGATATGGTCATCCTGGACTGGCGGCTGCCCAATCGTGACGGAAAGCAAATCCTGGAGCATTGGCGCGCGGAGGACCGGACATTCCCGGTTCTTATGCTGACCGCGCTCGGAGACCTGGATCACAAAGTGTCAGGCCTTGATGCGGGAGCCGATGATTACATGGGCAAGCCGTTCTCTTTTGAGGAGCTTCTGGCCCGCGTTCGGGCATTGGGACGGCGATCCTCGGAGATGCAGAATAATGAAGTTATTTCGGTAGGACCTATTGAGCTGGATTCACGCAAACACTGGGTCAAGGTATGCGGTATTAAGCGTTCGCTGCGGCCAAAGGAGTTTATCTTATTGGAGCTGTTGTTAAATGAACCTGAAACGGTGTTTTCAAAGACGCAGATTGCCGAGCGGGTTTGGGGATCAGCTTATTACGTAAGTGACAACACGATTGAAGCTACAATCTCGACCCTGCGACAGAAGCTGGTCGAGTCTTTCGAGGAATGTGAGGAAGTATTTTTGGAAGATAATTCAAAGGTTATTGAAACCATAAGAGGAGCAGGCTACCGACTCAATAATAATTTAACAAATACAGAAGAATAACATAGTGGCACGTATTACTTCGTTCTTCGATAGGCTTTCTATTTCTAAGAAACTGGCATTTTGGTATGGGCTTAGCCTTTTTATAATGCTTAGCCTGTTTGGCTACATCCTGTATGAGACCTTTCACCAGTCGATTCACCATAACTACGACCGGCACCTACGCTTTGAAGCTGAGCAGTTGCTTCCCCATATAAACACCGAAGATTCACTCTCCATTGATCTTACAGGTTATAGCAGGAACGCAGCACTTGAAAGCGGAGTCGAATATGGCACGTATGTTCGACTCTATAGCCAGGAAGACAGCCTGATCTATAAAAGCCCAAACTTTTCGGATGCAAAACAGCCGTTGGACACAGAAATTCCCGATACGCACGAGGAATATTCGTTCAGTAGTCAGTGGCAGGACTTTCCAGCGCGGACACTGTTTTATCCTATTAACAATAGTGAAGGCGAATTCTGCGGATGGTTGGAAGTCACGGGTTTCGAGTGGACCCTGCATGAGGAGTTGAGCCGGTTCCGGCAATATTTGCTTGTTCTGATTGCGATAAGTGTGGCATTCTCCATTTTGGGGGGATACTGGCTGTCCCGAAGAGCACTTAAACCGGTAGCTGATATTAATGAAGCAGCGAAATCAATTACGGCTACCGATTTGGATAAACGCATTCCGGTCAATTACCAGGTAAAGGACGAACTGACCGACTTGGCCGAAACCTTCAATATGATGCTCAACCGCCTGCAAAAAGGATTTGAACGAGAGAAACGTTTTACCTCCGATGCGGCTCATGAGCTTATGACACCTCTGTCATCGATGCGCAGTGATGCCGAGATCATGCTCCGTAAGCCCCGTTCCAAAGAGGAATACCAGGAAACGATAGAGCGAATGCTGACTGAAGTTCGCAAGATGAGCGAAATGGTGCACCTGCTGCTGCAACTCTCACGGGTAGAATCGGTACACCGGTCGAAACCGGATATCGTTAGCGTCAGCCGTATTACAGAAGCAGTGGCCGATCAACACCGGGAAACTGCCCAGACAAAGAATATCAGTATTCAAACAAAAATTGATCCCGACCTCAACGTCCGGGCGCACGGGGCCTATATTGAAGAGGTAATAAATAACCTTTTGGAAAATGCGGTCAAGTACACGCCCAAAGGCGGAGAGGTAAATCTGCAATTACAACGCAGCAGCGGCAAGGCGGTTATCCACTTGAGCGATACCGGTATTGGTTTTGATGAGAAAACTAAAAAGCACCTGTTTGAACGCTTCTACCGGGCAAATGAGTCAGAGGTACAGGATCAATCCGGCAGTGGGCTGGGGCTGCCACTTGTAAAAGCCATTGTAGAGTTATATGGCGGAAAAATTCGAGCTTACAGTGAAGGAGAAGGAAAAGGAAGTACATTCGTCGTCGAATTCCCGCTGGCTGAAGATAAGCAGGCTTAGTGTGGTTTAGAAGCTTCAATTCTTTTAAAAATACCCTTGGCAGTTAAATCCCGGACTTGCTCTATTTTCCAGCCGGCCTTTTCAACATTCGCTACAGTTTGTCGGGCGATATGAACTCCAGTAACGTAATGAATGGGAGCATCCAGTTTTTCCATTATCCCGGCCAGGAAGGATTGTTCCGGCTTCATGTGTTCGAGCAGATAAAGTTTGCCAGCGGGCTTCGTGACTCGTAAAGCCTCTTTCAGGCCAAGCACTGGATCGGGAACCGAACAAAACACAAAAGTAGCTACCACATCATCAAAGGTATTATCGGGGAAATCCATTTGCTGGGCATCCATTTCACGTAATGTAATGCAATCTTTGGCATGGTCGGGCAGTAACTTATGGGCCCGTTTCAGCATGCCGGAAGAAAGATCAATCCCTGTTATTTCAATGTCCTCAGGATAGTACGGGATGTTTTTACCTGTGCCCACTCCAATTTCCAATACTTTTGGACCGTGGATCTGCTGCCAAAGTTTTTGTCGCCATTTTTTATACCAAAGATGTTCGACCGGCCACTCCATCAGATTATATATAACTGATGTAGCGTTGTACCGCTTTTTAGTAAATTGTGTTTGTTTAGGATTGGGTATCTTCATCTAAATCGGAAATGTGATATCTATTCAGTTTTCAATTCTGTTTATAATAAGCGAATCACAAAGTAGCTTTCATTATCTTCGCTAGTGAATTTTTGCCAGATAATACCTTCCTCTTTGTCGATTATTTCTATAATTCGGTATCCGAATTCTTTCATTTTTATACCCATTACATAAATGCGGAAATTTACTTCTGAATTGATTTGATATCGTTCGGTTTGAAGGGTGTCATTAGATACAATCCGTCGGTTGTGGATATTTACTTTACTTTTTCCTCCCAGAAATCCCACCAGTCCCTTGTCGATATTCATTTGAAAATTAATGGATTCCATTTTCCATCCCGGTTCTGGAGACCCGGGGTAAAAAGCATTTGTTCCGTTTACATTTATTTTTATTTCACTGCCCTTTGCATAATCTGAGAAGGATAGGAGATTTACCAAGATTCTACGCTCATCTGGATTGCAAGTATAGATTGTCTTCGTACTGTCCACCAGGTCACCCTTTCTATTGTAACTGTATAGTTTGACGGGCATTCTTAGCAGATCATTTTGTTTTTCAATAGTCTCAACTTTGAGAAGCTGTTTTCCCGTCTGCTTCCCTTCTGGTGAATAGTCTGTTTTCACATATTGATTACCTTCGATTTCGTGTATAAGCATGCGATTGTTGTTCTGAGCCATCAAGGGCATTATGGATATGGCGTAAAGAACAATAAAAAGAAAGATATTTCTGTAATGGCACTTCTTATTCATGCTATCCTATCATCTTTGTCAGGCTGGTATTCAAATTCATAAACCTTCAGGTACAAAATATAATTGGTGTAAATGCAATAATAATTCAGCCCGTTAATTTAAGCTTTTTTTAAGGTGCCACCCCGTAGATTGCTAGTAGCAGGATACGAATTTTTAAAATCCATAATGATGTTACGATTAGCTGATCTAATTATTCGATACCGCTGGTGGATTATCACCTCAACCCTGCTACTTACGGTAATATTGGGCTGGAAGACTCTTTCCGTGTCCCTCAATGCTGATTTTTCGACCTATCTTAGCCAAGATGATCCAGCAGTGCAAAAATATAACCGGATTGGTGATATTTTCGGTGGAAACGACTTGGGTGTGGTGTTGTTGAACTCCGATAACGAGGTGTTTACCCAGTCAAACTTGGAGTTAATCAGCCGGCTGACGGAGGCCTACGAAGAGGTTGAGCGTATTTCCTACGTCACAAGCCTATCAAATGTGATTGACTTTAGGGAGACGGAATGGGGACTGGAGGTTGGCAGGCTATACGAAACGGACCGGGTTCCGTCGGAGGCTTCAGCTTTAAGAGAATTACAAGATTATGTACTTGGGAATGAGCGATACACCGGAAATCTGATATCGGAAGATGGCCGGACCGCCACCATTCTATTACAGTTCGAAGGAAGTAGAAAGGCAGGGTCCAACCAGTTTACCACCTCTCTGCGTATCAAAGACGTAACTGACGATGTGTTAAATTCCTCAGACCTGGAATCCAATGCCAAACTCTATTTCGGCGGACTCCCATTCTTGGTGTATAATATGACCCTGCTGATCAGTGAGAACCTGTCTACGCTGATCCCAATTATGATTTTCTTACTGGTGCTCGTTTTATACTTGGGATTCCGCCACTGGGCGGGCGTGGTGTTCCCGATGATCGTCGTATCGGTAAGTGTCATCTGCATAACCGGACTAATGGGTATCTTCGGGTTGGAATTCGACCTGCTGACCGGGATCATGCCGGTGGTTCTGCTGGCCCTGGGCAGTGCCGACGGTATCCACCTGATGAAACGCTATTATGAGTTGCGTAATGAAGGTAACGATCCCAAACAGGCCACCCGGCAAACCTTCAAGCAAATGGGCACACCTATCGCTCTTACAACGATTACAACTACGGTAGGGTTTGCTTCATTGTTTGTCTCCGATTTCTCAGTTATCCAACAATTCGGCCTGTTGACAGCAGTGGGAGTTATCCTGGCCCTGATCGTAACTCTGACACTGCTTCCTGCACTGCTTTCATTCGGCATAGGATTTAACCCCGGTACCAAGAGTGTGAAATCAGAATATCACTTTCTGGACCGTTTTGGATTTCGTGTTTATAAGCACCAAAAATTAATTCTGGCAGGTAGTCTTGGCATAATTGTCCTGGCGGTTATTGCCATCCCTAAAATTGAAAAAGATGTGGACTGGTCACTTTGCCTGGCACGAGGCAGTGATCCCTATCACGCCGAAATGATGCTGCGCGAGAAATTCGAAGGCTCGCTTCCGGTACAGGTAGTCGTCGATGGGGATATAAAAGATCCGGCTATCCTTCAGTTGATGCACCGGGTGGAACGTAGGCTGGAGACCATTCCCGAAGTGGGCAAACCGAGTTCCATGGGGTCGGTCATGGCAGAAATGAACAAGGTGATGAATGGTCGTTACCAGGTGCCGGAAAAGCACCAGGGCGTTTCTAACCTCTGGTTCCTGATTGAGGGGGAGGACCAGATTGAACGCATGGTTACGCCAGATTCTGATATGGGGCTGGTTCAAGCTAAGATGGGTACGTGGCATACCGGTACGTTGGTGACCTCGGTAGACAGTATCAATCGTTATCTGAGAACACTGCCGAAGCATCTAAGTACTGTTAATCTGCATTATTTAGATTCTCAAAAACGGCAACTGGTAAAGCAAGAGCAGTTGCAATTGGTGATGCAGGAACTCCGCTGGTATTTGAGTAAAGAGGGAATATCATGGAGGCGCGCCTTCATGGATAAGGTAAAAGATAACCTCATGAATTTTACAGTTGGCCCATTGACGAGAGACAGCGTCTTGGTTCAACTGAATCGGTACCTTGCAAGCTCACAGGCAGAGATCGTTCTTGAGGATACCGTACGAGCGAAGGTGCTGGATCAGATTGCTGAAGATCTCCAGCTAAATAACATTCAGGTGACAGCCAGAGAGGTAAGCAACATGCTGGTATCTGCCTTGCCTGCATTACCTGGGGAAGATGCCGACTGGCTGGCCGGTTCACTTGCAAATATCATTAATACGACAATTGGACGGGCCAGGATCCTACCAGCCATTGATTTGTTATCGTCACTTAATCCCGAGAATGATGAAGACTTCCGGAAAAATGTGAAAGGCATCTTATGGAACGTAAACAGTAACATAGCATTCCTGGATTCAAAGCTGGCAAATAAAATTTTCGGTGATGAACACCCTGCGGTTATACGGGAAGTACCGGTTTCAATATATCAGGCTGGGATGCCTCAGGTGTTGAAAGGGATGGAGGAGGAACTTGTGCCAACCCAGATCAAGAGCCTGTTGACCGCGCTGCTTTTTGTATTGGTGTTGCTGGCAATTATCCACAAATCCACCATAGTTGCCCTGATTGCGATCATCCCGATTTCCCTAACAATCCTAATCAACTTTGGAGTGATGGGATACCTCGGCATTGGGCTGGACTCATTTACCGCTATGATTGCCTCCATTGCCATCGGGCTCGGCATCGATACAGATATTCACTTTATCTCTCGTTACCGGGATGAACTGATCGCTTCCGGAGATAAACTTCAGGCCTTGCAGGAAACAATCAAAACAACCGGCATGTCGATTTTGATCAACGCCCTGGCGGTGGGACTGGGATTCTTGGTGCTTCTGTTTGCCGGCGGGCAGCATATTCGTCGTTTTGGAGGACTCACTTCGCTTACCGTGCTAGTCAGCGCTACCCTCAGTCTCACGCTGCTTGCTGTGTTAATCATTTGGCTAAAGCCAAAATACCTTGTCGGACATTCTACAAGTGATGATATAATTGAAACAACAAAAGAGAAACGCCATGAAACTATTTAAATATATCCTATCCCTGAATTTATTGTTAATTGTGTTTATAACCCTTCCCGCTGTTGGACAATCGCCGGATCAAATTCTTGCAAAAATTGACTCAGTACAAAATGCTTTTTCTGATATGTCGGCTACCGAGCAAATGAAACTTATTGATGAGGAGAATCGGGTAAAAAAGCGAGTTGTTGAAATCAAGCAAAAGGGGAAGGAGCTACGGATGGTGCGTTTCTTGGAACCGGCCGATGTGCGGGGTGTCGGATTCCTGCGGCTGGATTCCGACCGGCTCTATCTCTACCTGCCGGCCTTTCGGAAGGTACGGAGAATTGCCTCCTCAGCGACCAATGAAAACTTCATGGGAACGGACTTTACGTATGAAGACATGTCCCAAAGTGTCTATGCAGACGATTATATAGCCCGGGAATTGTCGACTCAACAAGGACAATACCGTTTATTCCTTGAACCAAAACCCGGTGCGGATGTCAACTATCATCACCTTGTAATACATGCCGATACCTCCAACTTTGTACTTTGGAAAGTAGAATACCATAACCGGTTAGAACAAAAAAAAGAACTTTCGATTGATAATGTAGAAAAGATTGATGGCTACTGGATGGGGAAAATGATGAGAATGGTGTCACTGGATGAAAACCATGAAACCGTTCTTGAACTCTCAGACATTCAATTTGATCAGGGGCTCTCAGACAGTGAATTCAGTGAACGCTCTCTCAAACGACCCATCCGGTGATCGGTTATGATCCGGAAAAGAGTCATATCGTTATTTATAAGTACGGGGCTTTCCCTCATTTTCTTGCTTGTGATCAATACGCAGCTGATTAATGCCCAGCCTACATTTAGCGGTTTCCTGCAGTTGGACAAGCGGTTTGTGACAGGCGGTGACAGCATCTATATCGATAATTTCTATAATCGATTCCGGCTGGAAATGAGTGCCCCGGTAGGATCCCGGTTGTATATGTTCAGCAGCATGGATCTTCGGTTTTACGATTTCCCTGATCCGCAGTCATTGAGTGACCTCGAACGCCTGGAATCCGAATTTCCCCATGAGCTTTCGGTGTGGGAGGCTTTTATCGATGTTTATGGATTCCTGTTTGATGATTTGGACATCCGCGTTGGAAAACAGCGCATTGCCTGGGGACGGGCCGACAACCTGAATCCCACCGACAACCTGAACCCCAATGATTTTTCCGATTTTGTTAACTTTACTGAGATGGCTCCTTCTTGGGCGTTCAAGGGGACCTGGTATATTGATGGCAGCCGGTTAACGGGAGTATGGTTGCCGGGCATAACCCCGGTTCTACTTCCCCGGAATGGGTCTGCCTTATTTCTGGGTGATTTGGGTGCATTCAATGACGAATTGAACCTTCCCGGCCGGACGCCCGCAAACAGCATGTTTGCCTTTCGCTGGGATGGCAGCATCGATAAATGGGATTATTCCATTAGTTACTTTAATGGCTATGATGATATCCCTATAGCAACAAGCTTGACTATCTCTCCGCCACTACAGCCCCAAATAGAGATGGAATTCCCCAGGATGCAGGTTATTGGAGCTGATGTTGTGACTGAGGTTTCGGGAATAGGAATATGGGGAGAGGCTGGTCTGTTCTTACCTGAAAAGGTGGAGTTGATTTCAGATGTAAATGGTTTTTCAAGCCGGGAAATCCAATTGGAAGATGACCCCTATCTGAAATTTACGATTGGTGGTGATTATACTTTCACAAATGGTATCTACCTGAATACCCAGTGGATGCATGGATTTTACACCGAGCGGGGGACAGAAAATTTGAACGACTATTTTGTAATACGGCTTGAGCAGGACTTTTTTAATGAAGATGTGTTAGTTGCTTTTAATAATACCCTGGAAGTCAACGATTGGGAACAACTGGGATACGGGCTATCACCTGAGCTTACCTACCAGGCCATCGACAATTTAGAAGCCGGATTAGGGGCATTTTTGATTTGGGGAGAAGAAGGAACGCTATTTAACAGTTGGGAAGAGCTGGATCAAGTTTTTGTAAGATTTCGAGTAGACTTTTAAGAGCGATCAATTGGCAAAGGAACGCACCCATATCCTTGCTCCAGGGCTCGTTTGGAAAATTGGTATGCTTCTTCAATGATCATTTCAGTTTTGCTGAAATCCAGCACGCTGGTCAGACGGGTATTAATGCAGAGATCCAAGAGATACAGCTCCGTACTGGCAGCAATTTCTTGAATGTCGTTTCTAAGTTTTTGGTGCTGGCTGACCTGGGCCGTGCGAATTATCATGTTAAACAATCCAGTTACGGTATTGCTGAACTGATGTCGGCATTCACTTAAAATGCAATAAATAGTATCGGCTCCAAGATCGTAAGCCTTGTCAATAGGTATGTTATTGGAAATTCCGCCATCTACCAACTGATTGTTGTTAATCACTTGTGGCGGAAAATAAACGGGAAGGGCACTACTGGCCATTAAGGCGGGCATTAACGGACCTTTATCAAGATATGTAGAACTTGCCTTTTGGAGATCAGTTGCTACAACAGTTAAAGGGATCGAAAGTTCTTCAAATGTATCTACCGGCAAGTGATGTTGTAGAAATTTCTTTTTACCTGTGGGTTTGAATAAACTGGAAGCATTACCCCATTTCCATAGAAGCTCCGGGTTGAACCGGTAAAGTTTCTGTTCTGAAATTCCTTTCCATAGTTCTTTTAATTGACTTATATCTAGTCCAGAGGCAATGAAAGCCCCGTTAATAGCCCCGATTGAAGTGCCAATAATATAATCCGGCTTTACCCCCTGCTCCACCATAGCTTGATAGAAACCAATTTCGGCAGCGCCTTGGGCCCCGCCTCCGCAGAGAACAAGGGCCGTTTTATTAGACTCGGCATGCATATTATTGGTTGCCTTGTTCTTGTACATTCAACTCTTCTGCATTCCAAGGAGTAGCTCGGTCGCTGTAGGTATTGCTAATTCGGATGATGTCTTCTTGGGAAATGTTCGGATGATCTCCCTCACTTTCCTCGCGCAGGTGATTGAGAATGGCCGCTATTTCTGCTGCACTGAGTCGTGCTTTAAAAGAAGGCATGCTGCCTTGATATTCTTGTTCTTGTACTTCAATCTCACCTTGTAGACCATGAAGTAAAATTCGGATGGGAACGGATTTATCGCCGGTGACCCACTCAGAATCGACCAGTGGTGGAAAAACGCCTGATACACCCTCGGCATTACCTCCGTGACAGGAGGCGCAGTTTTGAGAATACAGGTTTTCACCATTCAATAACGCAGGATCTCCTTCCTCATTAAAAGGCACCTCGCTGGGCTCATCTAGGCCGGGAATCATTTTTCTCATATTACCATACTCTTCGGAGAGATGACGGTTTATCCGGGCCATATCTTGTTGTCCCATCCGCTGGTGCATTCGGGCCATCTGATCGTGCATGCCCATCATCTGACTATACCACTCACCGGTCATATGACTTTGCATGTGCATGCCCATGCCTTCAGCCATCATATTATCGCCCTGCATATGACGTCCCATGTTGCCAGCCATCATTTGTCGGTGGCTGACATCCATCTCACTGTGCATCTTCTGCATCTGGCTATAGAGAGATTTTAATTCCGAAGGCAAAGTATCTGTTTCTGCTTCGTAGTTTACCAGCAGCATTTTGTAATTAGACTGCAGAGAATCATAGGCGGTTTCTAATTCCTTCCGTTGTTCTTCGCTCATGTAGTCTGATCTTCCCATTTGACAAGAGGATAGAAAAACGAGGAGTCCTATTATTACCAAATATAATCCAATGTCTTTTTTATTCATCACAACTCTCTTTAATAGTTATAGTTAACCTACTATAAAATGGTATTAATATGGGCTTATAGCCAACCATTGCTAAATCCTGCTTTTTTTAATCCCTTTAGAAGATGTTTGGAGCCACGCATAAGCTTCCAGATTAATCCGGACCGATAATTTTCGATCATCAAGACAACCGGACCAAGATTGATACCATAATGATAAAACGACGTCCAACCATCGTTCTCATTTTCACCATTAGGATAACTGAGGTTAAAACTACATCTCAGGCAATATTTCCCTGTAATCTGGGGATACACGTCTTGGAAATTTTGGATGGTTGGCAATACAATTTCAGGGGCGAAGGGTAGCGAAGCGACTACAGCCCATGGGGCAACCGTGCCATCATCGGGTCCGTAGGGTGCGCCACGGGCGATATAGCCGAAGAAGGAGCGTTCAATGCCGTTAACTTTTCTTGTTGTCCACCCGGGGCCGTCACTGGCTGTTATGCCCCAGAAATTTTTCCCATAGCCTTTAAATTCCAACGGGTTTCGTATGGCATATTCTTGCTGGACATAGGTAGCACGACGGCTGTTTTCAAAATAGTCGATCCCTTTTTCCCGCATAATAGTGTCTTGGATTCCACGAAAATCGATCCAGATGTGGGAATACTGGTGGATAAAAAGCGGGCCACCGTATACAAATTCATAGCCATATAACTTTTTCCATTCATAGGTAGAGGTCCAGGCTTTGTAGCTTTCCTTCGGCAACGGTTGGGACGGAGAGCCAAGCGCAAGGACGTACAGGAGTCCGGCCTCGTCATAGCCTTCCCACCGGTATGGCAAAAAACCGTTCTCAGGTGTCCATCCGTGGGTGATTGTGGCCTTACCGTTGCACGCCCATTTCCAATCGACACGGTGATAAATGTCATCGGCCAGGTTACGTATTTCCTGTTCCTGTTTGGTTTCGCGGTCAAAAAAAGCGGCAGCCAGAAGCATGCCGGACAGCAGAATACCGGTATCGATCGTCGACAATTCGCACCTTCCAGCACGTTTCCCAGTCTTCATATCCAGAAAATGATAATAGAAGCCTTTGTGACCGGTAGCATTTGGAGCGGGACTTTGCTCGCTGGTCCAAAAGAAGCGCAGGGTGGATAAGGTACGTTGAATGGCCTCCCTTCGTGATATCCAGCCGCGTTCGACTCCAACCACATAGGCTCCTAATGCAAAACCGACCGATGCTATACTGGCAGGCGCGCCCAACTGTGAATTGTCTGCTACCAGCCCGTTATTCGGATTGGTTTCATGCAAGAAATAATCGAAAGCGTGGCGTTGCAACCTATCCAGCCTTTTACTATCAAAGTCGGAAGGTGGTTCGTGTTCTGTTGGTATCTTATCGAATCGAATATTTTCTGATTTTTTTGGTAGCTGACGAAATGCTTCTTCTGTTATCCTTTGGGTAGAAATACCATCATAGAGTTTATCCTCTATAGCCTTAATTACCTGGTCAATCACTTTGGAATCAGCACCGGTAGCAACCAGCATACGACGGAGCTTAGCCTCATTGAAAGGCTCTTGTTCACCGGATGCTTTTGTTACGTTTATCGTAGCCATAGGTAAAGTAGTTACTGATGGTCTTGTGCTGGTAGGGTACCATAATACTTTTGGTCAACCTGTTGTCGCCATTGATATTGATCTAAAATACTTTTGACTTTCGAAATTGGGGGCTTTTCGTGATAGATTCCATTTAAGAAGAGTACAGGAAGAATCAAGGGATTACCCAGTTCAGATATCAACGCTTTTGCTTGCTTGGTATCAAAGCGTAAATCGATAAAGGTAAATGCTTGTTGTTTGGCCCGAAGCAGATTGACTAATTTTTGGAGATATTCACACCATTCCTTGCAGTAAATAATTAAAGTAGGTTCCCTTTCGAGGTGGTTATCATCGGAGTATTTCATTTAGTTATCTCATTTTCATTGGTATTACAGATATCCTTAGCCTCCTTCAATACTTGATTCTTCTTGCGGCTGTCCAGTCCTATGCTTGTCAGGATTTTATCATTCTCACATAACTGTTGGCAAAAAACGATATTCTGCTGAAGCAACTGCTGTTTATCTTTTTTACTAAGGGTTGAAAGACAAGTAATAGGATGGAGATTCACTTGGGTAATAAGATCTTTAAGCCCCTTATTGTGGGGATAGTCCCAACTTAACAGTTTAAGGCCGATACAATTGCCATACTGCAGGGCATCCTTGGTAAATCGAGTATTGGTTACCACCCATCCCTGGTGTTGCTTGTCTTCGTGACCGGGCTGGCTACTCCAGTTTCTCTCTACATCCTTGAATCGCGATTGAATGTAAAGGGGGACTTTCACATTACATTTATGCCCTTTTCGGTTGTGAAATTTGCATTCTATCATGAAATGCTTGTTATCCTTCTCAGCAATCACATCAATTTCATGGGATACGCAGTTGCCCTCCACAACAATTCCTGTTTCAGTATAGTACCCTAACCTCTTAAGTAGTTCGCTAACAAACTTTTCAAAGGGGTAACCAGTAGGTCCCAGCTCCAATAATGCTTCTTTTAACTTATAACGTCCGGCGGAACGATAGGAATACTGTCTAAGCAGTCGAAAAGCCCTTTTATAGATCTCCTGAGTAGAAATGCCATCATAGAGTATCTCACTGATTGCATTTGCAATTCGATCAATAATTTGTTGATCAGCACCTGCACTGTTGAGTGAACGCCGAAGTTTATTTTCATCAAATGATTCTTTTTCTCCGGAGGCTTTGGTGACTGTGATCGGTGCCATATTTTAGACCATTATTGAATTGAAATAACTACAAATTTGATTGGCCAGTATTACCGGACCGTTGAACAAACTGTTTCCAGTTGTCTTTCGCCGGAAGGAAGGCCGGCACGTTTCGTTTGTACTGGAGATACTCTTCACCAAACTCTTCAATTACCTTCTTCTCTTCCCTTCGGGCAAGCAGGACATAAGCGATTACGATCACCGGAAACAGACCAACGGAAAATATAGTCGGCCAGTGAATGACCCCCTCTCCAAAAAGCCCGATAAACAATCCAGTGTATTGGGGATGTCTGACCAGGCTGTATAATCCGTCGGTTGCCAGCCTGTTTTCCTGCTTGGCATGGTAAAGCTGACGCCAGCCCTGGATAAAAATTCCGAAGCCAATAAAAAGCAGGGCATAGCCCAGAATCATTGAGATCATCATGCCGGTCTGCCCCATACCTAATATTGTGGACCAGAGATTGGCATCTACAGACCCGCTGTCAATTCCCAAGAATCGCGCCATCAAATAAATAGTAAGGGGAAAGCCATACATCTCTGCATACAATGCAATGATAAAGCCTTGAATTAAACCAGCTCCCACCCACTCCCGCCAGGATTTGGGTGCCATGTACTTGTATAATAGCCAAGAAGCAATAACGATAACAAAAAGCGCTATAACCCAGGCTCCTGAATGTTCAATTCCTCGTTCCATGTAATTGCTCCGTTCAGTTAAAAGAGTTTTTGGTAATGAAAATGGATCATTTCCTAAATAAACCGTTGCTTAATACCCAGTGATCGATTTGTTTTGTCTATCGATTTTTCGGGATTGGATTCTAAGCCGGTTAGTGCTCGAATGGCATCGATGGTTTCGGGAATTACAATGGCCTGGTTATCAACCAGGTAGGCGTAGTAAAGCTCGTCTCCCTCCACTTTCAACATATCTTCCCATATGGCCACCTCGTACATATCACCGTGAGGACGGCCTATATCCAGCATTAATTCTTTCACAGCATTATTTGCTGATAATCCATTATCCATGCGTATAAAAGCGGTTCTGGAAGAGGTGCCTAAAGCTTCCAACACTTCTTCTTTGGATGCTTCCCGGGTCAATTGAACGGTCCAGTAGTGCAGGTGAGAAAGTGTTTGGGGTACTTTTACAGCTGCGGTTACCACATCCAGCTCAGGATCCACGCTTTGGGCATCGGGGCCTTGATGACTGGGTATGTCCGGTTCAGGTACCATCGTATTCATGATGCCATTTTTATGGCTTTCCCATGGGTCGGTGGCTCGCCGCAGCAGAGTACCACGCGCTTTTTTAAGCAGTCCGGTTCGTTTCAATGCACTCAGGGTTCGCACAATGGAGGTGGTGTTGCAGGAGACAACGCGGGTGCTCTGGCGGTCCAGAGCCGAGGTGTAATTGTTTTCTGCGCTGAAAGAATGACCGGTGGTTTCATGTTTTTCGCCACCCTGAACGATAAATTTTACTCCCGTTTGCCGGTATTTTTCCGCATTTTGAGCCCCGAACTTTTTGGGAGCACAGTCCACAACTACATCGGCACTATCAAGCAGATCATCAAGATTGCCGACTACCTGGATGTTATTATTGGTCATCAATTTCCACCCTTCTTCGGTATTGGCATATATGGAGTATCCTTTTGATTCAGCTGTTTGAATTCTCCAGTCGGCAGCTACATCGCCAATTCCAATGAGCTCCATATCATCTTGCAGGGTCACTGCCTCAGCTACTCTTTTACCGATTACTCCGTAACCGTTTACGGCAACTTTTACTTTCTTCATAGTTTTTAGTTTTAAATATTAATTGCTTTGCTTTAAGATTTTTTTTCGTTCCTCAAACTCTTCCCGTTCAATTTCCCCGCGGGCAAACCTTTTCTTTAATATTTCCATGGCATTCTCTTCCAGTTCTGTTTTGGAGCGATAGGGAATGACATTGAAAACAACCAGAAGGATAATACCAACCACAATGAGCCACCATATCCAATGCATGCCTATAAAGTGATGATCGTAAAACATAATCCTGATGTTTTAATTAACGGTTGGTAAATACAGCCAGAACTGTATTTAAACTAATAGCAAGATAGGAACAGACGCCTTAAAACAAGCTTAAATTAGGAGAGGAGTTTTAAAATAGGGGTTATTAACTACTATAATTAAATCCAACGTAATCGCATACCGTTTAATATTACCGCCATAACCGAAAACTCATGAACGAGCATTCCAGCCGCCATATGTACCGATCCCGCAAATACACCGGCAAGTAATGCCGCTACCGTTACCAAGGCAATGGCTACATTTTGATGTATATTACGTAAGGTCATTTTTGATATCCTCAGGGACTCCGGAACATTCATCAGCTTGTCTGACATCAGCGCTATATCAGCCGTTTCTATCGCCACATCGGTGCCGGCTGCTCCCATGGCAATGCCAATATCAGCGATTGCCAATGCAGGGGCATCGTTGATTCCGTCACCGATCATTGCTACTTGGTACCCTTGCTGTTGCATTTCAAGAATGATATCATTTTTGTCTTCCGGTAGAATGCCCGCATGCACCTCTGTGATCCCTGTTTCTTCGGCAATAACTTCAGCCGTGGCCCGGGCATCACCGGTAAGCATCGCGATGCGTTCAATGCCATTTTCACGGAGTCTTGATATCATCTTAGGGGCTTCCGGGCGCATTTGGTCGGCTATCCCGATAGCTCCAAGCAGTTCGTTGTTACGTGCTACCAACACAACCGTGCGTCCTTTATTGGTCAGATTCTGAATCTCTTTATTAATGACTGCACTAATGGATATTCCCCTTTCCTTCAGAAAATCGGCTTTCCCTACATAGATATAATCGTCACCCAATACTGCTTCAATTCCTTGCCCTGTATATGATTCAAACTGGTCGGGCTCCGGGATACGGTTTGATTGTCCATCGGCCAAAATAGCCTCCGCCAACGGATGTTCAGAGGCTGATTCGGCTACCGCAGCCCAATAGAGAAGTTCTTCCCCTTCTGATGGGAGTGACTCACTGTTTTGACCAGACAAAGAAACCGTATGTACTTCCTGAAATTCCTCCTTTTGGTCAACACCAGCTAAAGCGGCTTCTTTTGAAAAGTGAATCATCTCGCTAACAGTCGGTTTACCTGTTGTTAATGTACCGGTTTTATCTAAGGCTATACCAGTAACTTTACCCGCATTTTCCAGGTATTCGCCTCCTTTGATAAGAATTCCTTTTTTGGCGGCATTTCCTATACCCGTTATGACGGAAATCGGGGTCGATATCACAAGTGCTCCCGGGCATCCGATCACTAACAATGTCAGTGCAAGCTCCAGGTTCCAGGTAAATAGGTAGGATGCGATACCAAGCCCCACAATGCCGGGTGTGTACCAGCTTGCAAATCGTTCGATGAAACGCTGCGTTGGAGCCTTTTCTTCCTGGGCTTCCTCTACGCGTCGTATAATCTTGGCCAGCGTGGTGTCGGCCCCTGATTTGGTCGCACGCACGTAAATACGGCCGTTTTTATTGATTGTCCCCGCATAAACTTCCAATCCGGTCTGCTTTTCAGCCGGGATCGGTTCTCCGGTAATCGCACTTTCATTTATCGAGGTAGTACCGGATTCCACCATACCGTCTACCGGAATTTTTGATCCGGGCTTAACCAGCACCTGCATCCCTTGTTTCACTTGTCGGGCCGGAATTTCTCTTCGCTCACCATCTTCTACGACGATCGCTGTTTCCGGTGCCATATTGATGAGCTCTTTCAGGGTATCTCGGGTTTTGCTCATTGTCCTTGCTTCCAGCCACCCTCCGAGCAGAAACAGGAATGTCACGGCCGCCGCTTCCCAGTACACCCCAATGGCAAGGCCACCTGTTGCGGCAATGGTTACCAGCAGCTCAATGTTAGTATGTAGGTTCCGCAACCCCTGCCAGGCCCGCCGGCCGATCTCAAATCCAGCCGTCAGTGTTGCCAACAGCATAAAAGCGTTAAACGACCAAGCCGAGGTCCAAAAGAAATTAACGGCCCAACCGGCAATAATGAGCAGGCCGCTGACGATTAGTAGTGCTTTCTTCCGTGTTGTTGGATTCCGCAATAGCGTTTGCAGTGAATTCATAATCTTAGGGTTTTAAAACTGAGAGACTCTCGCTTCGTATCCTGACTGTGCGATGACTTTAATGAGCTCCTCATCGGAAACAGTTTCAGGATCATGTTCTACCTCGATGCGTCCGGTATTGAAATGAACCTTGGCTGAGGATACACCCTCCGTGTTATTCAAATTGGATTCAATGTTATCTACGCATGAGGGGCAGCTTAGCTCATCGCTTCGCAATATTGTCGTTGTCATAATAATTATCTCTATTAGGTTTTAAGATTTGTTTGCCTATTGTGAGATCTTTCCAGGTTTTCTAAACCTGACAGGCCTCTGGCAATATGTTTTACTCTCCGACGCCATGAGCCGGTCCGGCTTGAATTTTTTGATATAGTTTGTGGACATACACGATATATTTTACGTAAGCGTCCACCCACTCGCGGCCGGCTTCCACGCTGTTATCCTTTTCGCTTTTGGCTTCCATAGCTTTGTTGTAAAGTTCCAAGGTTTTCTTCTGGATTTCGTTTGCCAGCATCTCGGTGACAGGGGCCAGTTCGCCTGAGGCAAGTGCTTGTTCAGCTATCTGGATATCTTGTGAGCCTGGCTGGGCGGGTTTTAGGCCGGTAAAGGGCATGCCTTCGGCCTCGCGGTGTAGTCTTACCGTCTCACTTATAAAATAGCGTTCGGCAATCTCTTGGGATTCATCCCCCTTGGTATAAACTTTTAGGCTCTGCTCAAATGTGGATTTGAGCTCCTCGGCTTGTTGATCTGTTACCCAGATAAGTGCATAGGAGATATCGCTGGTTTCAAGCGCCTTTCGGGCATCCGTCGCCACGGGACCGTTCACCCGATCGCAATGGGCTTGACTGGTTGAGGCAAAGCCAAGCATAAATACTAAGGTGAAAATTGATGCTAATGTGGTTTTTATATGTGATTGCAAGTATTTCATAATGAGTACCTTTTGCGTGGTTTGTCTTGTTGATTCAATCAAAAGGTAACAGGTGGGCAACAGCACTAAAATGAGCTGGATCAAGTTAGTGCAAATAAATTTTGTAGAAAGGGAAGGGATTAAATGAAAGGCAGCTTACGGAAGCAATAAATGCGTAGGGGGAGATCAATCTTCAGCCGAAATACGCAGCAGTTTCGGCTTGTCATTGATCGCAACCCACTGGCGACCGGAAGTAATGAGATCATCCTCTTGGAATTGACTCATAATCCGGCTGGTGGTTTCCGCAGATGTACCGGCCATGTCAGCCAGATCTTTGCGTGAAAGCGGGAGCTGTATAAGCAATCCTCGACTGTGCTTTTCACCAAACTTATTGCCCAGTGTTACAAGGATATGAGCCAACCTCTTTTTTACCGGCAAAGTGGTCAGATGCTGTATCCTTTGCCTCGATTCATTAAGGCGGTCAGCCATGATATCTAAAACCGACATAGCAACCGAGGGATACCGGTTCATGACTTCTTTAAAATCACTAATCCTGATCGAAAGGATACAAGCTGATGTTTGATTTTCTGCTGTTTCATCATAGATATCCTTGCTGCCGGCCATGGGATTTCCGAAAAAATCGCCCGGCTGCAGCATATCCAACAGTACACCTTCTCCCTCCAGAGTGTGAGAGACTAACTTTACATTTCCCGCTACAACCACACGAAGCATGGTCGCGGAATCGCCCTGACGGTAAATCGATTCTCCTTTGGAATAGTGCTTAGCCGTAAATTTTTTATTTACTTCGCGGAGCTGTTCTTCAGATAAATCTTGAAAAAACGGAACCATCCCTAGCTTCGCCAAGCGCAGGTCAACGGTGCAGTGATGTCCCTCTAAGGACGGACTAGTGAGTGGAGTTTCTCTTTTGTCAGACATAGTTTGACGCTGTTACAAATTTAACCTTCTAACCTTGTTTCCTGTTTTTGAGGAGGCAGTAAATCTTCAAGAAAGAAAGCAGAGAGTTCCGAACGTCCCGAAAGTCCTGACTTGGAATAGATGGCATTCGTTTGGCTTCGCACGGTTTGGGTGCTGGTCCCTCTGACCTCGGCAATTTCTTTGTTGCTTAATCCTTTCAACAACAGAAAAGAGACTTCCTTTTCAGCCTCCGTCAAGCCCCAGCGATCCAGCTGATTTTCTATTTCGACGCTCAGTCCCTTCACATATTTTTTGGACACCTGTTTCCATTTTTCAGCCTCGGCTTGCAGATCCTTCGAAAACTGTTGCTCTCTGGCCAACGAGTGCTGCAACCTGAATCGCCCTCGAACCAAATAAAAAACTCCTGCCAGCGCAACAAGTCCTACGATAGCTTCAATCGAAATATGCCACAGTGCCACTCCTTCAAAATAGTCATTATAGATATCTATGGATGCCAGTACTGCTATTACAAAAAGGATAGTAGCAATAATCCATCGTTCATTGTTCTTCATGTTATTATCGCTTAATCGTCATCATTCTCTTCTTCATGGGATTCTCCCTCATAAGCAGACTCATGTTCCTCATGCTCCGCCTCACCGATGGTCAGCTCTTGTCCGAATAAATTGATTGTTTGATTCGTGCTGTCATAGGTTGAGTACAGGTAACCTGTCCAGGTAAATGTAAGGATTAAAAATAGTATTCCAGCCCATCGTTTGCTATTGGTGATGCCCATTTTTTCTGGTAGGGCTTTCTTTTTGCCATCAAGCATGCTTGACCACAGCGAATCCCGGTGCTTTACATGATGGAAAATAATACCGCCCACATGTGCGATAACTGCAATAAGAAATATATTGGCTAACAGTTCGTGGGTCTCTTCATAAAAGTCGCTTCCACCGCCACCCGTCATCATCACTCCGGTGATAGCCAATCCCGCAGCACAGACAAACATCACAACAGCGGCATAGCTGGAGGCCGGGTTGTGTCCGAGGTAATTTTTGGTCTTGGTGACAACCGCATCTTTCAGGTATTGTAGTAATTCTACCGGGTTTAATTTAAAGGATGAAAAACGGGCATAGGTGGTCCCGACAAATCCCCAAATAATTCTTAGAATCAATATAAAACCAATTGTAAGTCCCGTCATTATATGAAGGGAAAATAAGGAACTCTCATCGCTTACTGTTTCTGCGATCACATAAGCCACTACAAAAAGTAAAGCAAAAAGCCAGTGGAATATTCGTGTTGGCCAGTCATATACCGTAGTTTTGTTATGCTCTTTCATAGCTGCACTCCATAAGGTGATGGTTGATTTCTGCATTAATATTCTGAATTCACCTTACTTACGCATCAAACAAATGATGTAAGAAATCGCTCTTGATCACCAATTTTAACCTTAAATTGAATATGCTTGAGCATCGGAGGCCAATTTATTCAGCGATTTTAATGTATTAATCTGCTTTTCAGTCTACTCCGGCTGATCTTTCTTTTCTATGCCAACATTATATATTGCCGCTATTAATGCACCGACCAGCCAACCGAGAATAAATGTTTGTATGATGCCAAACAGTGCATCCAATGGCGGGACACTCATGCGAATTATGGGTTCTACATCCAGTCCATGCAATAGACTGTTAAAGAAGAAAATAGCCCCCTCTCTTCCCACCGAAACCATCAGGATAATACAGCCGATATATAGAACAGCGCCGGTAGCGCCAACCGCCAATCCCATCTTTTTGATGTTTAGCGTTTTCATAGTGATCTCCGAATTTAATGTTGATGATCTTGATGTTTGGATCCTTTTCGGTGGTGACCAATCATCAGGATGTGGCAGGCAAACATCGCTACGACAAATAAAAAGATGGTTATGTTACTGCTCAGCCCCAGCATTGGGGCGAAAAAAAGAAGCAGAAGTGGAACACCGCATCCAATAATCATCCAAAGAGTATGCTTGCTCATTTTTATGTGATATGGTTAGTTGTTGGTAAGTGAGCTTTTGAGCCTGTTGAACTCTTCTTTTGATATTTCACCGGTTTGAAATCGTCTCCGGTGAACTTCGACGGTTGCATTTCTGATTTCAAGCCGGTGCTTGCCGCGCAGAGCAAGATACCAGATCATAAGAAAGACCCCGGCAAGAAGTAGCCACAGTACCGGGGCCCAATGGGTATTTAGAGCGTTTAGCCAGTCCATGATTAGTTGTGATGTTGCCCGTGGCTGTTACCTTTCATGCCATCATTTTTGTTCATCATTCCCTGGCCATTCATCATGTTACCCTGCATCATCTGCATACACATCATCTGCATTTTCATCATGGAAGAGTCACCCATCATCTCCATCATTTTAGAATGGTCCATTTCTCCATCCTGCATCATGGACTGCATCATCTCCATATGCTTTTGCATGCGCTCCTTCATCTGAGGATTATTCATCATCTTCTGCATATTGCCCATCATCATGGTACTGTCCATGTTCATCGAACCCATCATCTGCTGCATCATTTGTTGCCGCATCTGGGGATTCTGTGACATATGCTGTATCATCATGGCACGCATGGTGGAGTCTTGCATCATCTCCATCATCTGTTGCCTTTTTTGTGTCATGTCTCCCTGCTTCTGCTGGGCCATACCCATAGTTGTAAAGAGTAGCATGAAGAATAGAATCATTGTTAAGCGTTTCATAGTAGTCACCTTTTATTTGGATTAAATTTCAGTTTAATTTTTTGTTATAAGTTGCTTATTACCTTTTCTAATCTCGTTCGGACCTCGTCAGCAATAGGCTGAAGCCGGTCATTAGATACAGCCTGCATTGAAGCCACCGGGTTTACGGTCGAAACTTCTACCGTGCCATCTTCATTTTCCTCTACAATGACGTTACAGGGCAGCATCACGCCAATCTTGTCTTCTGCCTGCAGTGCTTTGTGAGCAAAATTTGGATTACAGGCTCCCAGGATTTTGTACTTTTTGAAATCCACATCCAGCTTCTTTTTCAACGTGTCTTTGACATCGATTTCTGTTAGCACGCCAAAGCCCTCTTCTTTGAGTAGGTCGGTTACTTTTTCTATGGCCTGATCATAGGAGAGATCGACTTTCTGTGATGTTAAATATTCCATAGTGTTTTTGGTCTTTTAAGATTCAATAGGTTTTGATGTTCTACTGTAACATACAACAACCTCCCTTAAAGCAACCTTAAAGTGGGCAAGAGTTAATTAAGAACTGTTGCACCCTCTTTACCGTCACGAATTCTTGTTACTCTTTCTATAGGGCAGACAAAGAGTATACCGTCTCCTTTGTGACCCGTTTTTCCATGCTTCTTAATAATGTCGATAACTGTGGCTACATCTTTTGATGCCACTGCAATTTCAATCTTTGCCACATGCGTATGCATGGCCGGGAAGTTTAGGGACCCATGCTGATCATTGGGGTCGCTGAAACGACCTGTGCCTTCACCTTCAAAAACAGTCATGCAGCAATGCCCTTCTTTACGGAGTGCTGTGTAAACATCTTCCAGTAACATGGGCCGGATATACGCTTTGACAAGTTTCATAATAACCTCATTTTTAGCGTTCGATTTTAAGGAACCGGGCATTAATAGCCACGATTACGGTACTGAGTGACATTAGCACAGCAC